>JADLED010000149.1 GCA_020846335.1 Bacteroidia bacterium | reverse complement strand
CTCCAGTCTTTGGTAGTAGTGCTTTTGTTTTTTGGATACTCCGTTTGCGCCAGATTGTATTCCAGCCGGTAATCATAGGTGCTGCGTAAGGTAGGGTCTGAGAGCGTTTCGTAGGCTTTAAGAATGGAAGAAAAGTGTTCTTTGGCCTCCGGATTTTTATCGGGGTGATAGAGCATGGCCAGTTTTCGGAAAGCGACTTTTATCTCGAGGCTGCTTGCACTTGTGTGAATGCCTAATATTTCGTAATAATTGGCCAAAATACTTATAACCTGTTGCGTTGCTTATTCGTTTTTACGAAAGTTTTACGCAAACGTTTTTAGGTTCGGTAAAAAAATCGAGGGCTTCAAAACCACCTTCACGTCCAACGCCACTGGCTTTTACCCCTCCAAAGGGTGTGCGTAAATCGCGCAGCAGCCAGCAATTAATCCATACAATGCCCGCGTGAATAAGGTTGGCCACACGGTGCGCACGGGTTAAATCCTGAGTCCACAACACACTGGCCAAACCATACACGGTAGAGTTGGCCATCATCAGCGCTTCTTCTTCGGTATCAAATGGTGTAATGGTAACCACAGGACCAAAAATTTCTTCCTGATTGGTGCGGCAATTGTAGGCCAAACCTTCTATCACCGTTGGTTCAATGTAATAACCTTCGGCAAGTTCGCCTGCGCCTTTTACTATTTTACCACCGCATAAAATTTTTCCGCCTTCTTCCTCTGCAAGCTTAATGTAGCTCATGATTTTTTCGTGATGCCCCTTTGAAACAATAGCGCCCACGCGGGTTTTATCGTCCAGAGGATTTCCAACCACCAGTTCTTTGGTTTTGGCAACAAAATCGTTTTTAAATTTATCGTACAATTTACGTTCAATAAAAATGCGCGAGCCACACAAACAAATTTCACCCTGATTGGAGAACGAGGAGTGAATGGTAGTGCTCAGCATTTTATCGTAATCGCAATCGGCAAAAATGATGTTTGGGTTTTTTCCTCCCAGTTCCAACGACAATTTTTTAAACATGGGTGCCGCCACCGAAGCAATGTGCTTACCAGTAACAGTGCCACCTGTAAAGGAAATCAAAGGAATGTCTTTATGACTCACAATGGCATTACCCACCTTGCCACCCAAACCGTGTACAATGTTTAATACCCCGGCGGGTAATCCGGCTTCGATACAAATTTCGGAAAGCAGATAGGCGGTCATTGGCGTTACCTCCGATGGTTTGGCCACCACAGTGCAGCCCGCAGCCAAAGCCGGGGCTATTTTCCAACTGAACAAGTACAAAGGTAAATTCCAGGGCGAAATGCATCCTGCCACACCCACCGGTTGACGCAGGGTGTAATTAATAGCTGTTTCTTCCATGCTGTGTGCATGTGAGGCATAATGCAAAATGCCGGTACCATAAAAATGAAAATTGGCGGCAGCACGCGGAATGTCAACTGTTTTGGCCAGTTTTAAAGGTTTACCATTGTCAATGCTTTCGGCCAAAGCCAGTTTGTCCAGATTTTTTTCGATTAAAGCAGCAATTTTTAAAAGGTATTTCGAGCGTTGATCTTTTGAAGTAACGCTCCACGAAGCAAAGGCCGCTTTGGCAGCAGCATAAGCTATTTCCACGTCTTTTTCGTCGCTGTCGGGAATATAGGAATACACTTTTCCGGTAGCGGGATTGTAATTGTCGAGATAGGATTTTGAAACCGGTTCAACCAGTTGTCCGTTGATATAATTTTTAATGTGTTGCATAAATTGGATGAAGGTTTAAAAGTAAGAATTTTAACCGTAAAAAGGGCATGGCGTGTCTGGGCACCTAATCAACTTTGATATTGAATCTTTGTTCGGCACTATGAATGTCACGCACTATGATGGTAAATTTGGTGTTTTTTTTTAACGATAGGGCTTTTACTTCGCTTGCTGATTTAAGTTCGAAGAGGTCGAATGGAATGGCATTCTCACTTTCTTCCCATTCTTTTGAAATAAAGGCAAAAACCAAACATGGATAAGTAAGATGGATTTTTTTCTTTAAAAAATAGGGTACTCTGTTGTTTTCGAACACCCAATGAGGCCGTCCATGTTGCCAAATTGTTTTTGGATGATATACTCTGGCATCATAGTTTTTGGCCTCAGGAGGGCCGTAAAATGGCTCACCTGTTGAATCCACAAACATGGCATAATTTTGGAGCTGAACCATTGACCAGTAAGGATTTTGAAATTCAGCGGTGGAATGTTCGGTTAGTTTTGTCTGATCAATGGTGAAAGGGTTGATGCCCGTGAGTTCATAAAGTCGACCTGCCATGGCTTTTCCCCATGAGGCGTAAGGCGTTTCAACAATGTGATCCCAGCCGCAATGTATAATGATTTTTGCTCCAGGATTTTTGTCAAGAATTTTTTTAATGTTTTTGGCCTGATCAATTTCTCTTAAATTAATGCCTCCCGAGTCGGTGTTACCCATACGGGTGGTTTCGTAGGCAAACACTTCAAAGCCTTCTTGTATGGCTTCGCGCAAAAGGTTGCCGTAATAAGGTTCGCAGGTGTAAAACCCACTCTTAAGCGTGGGGTACCTTTTTTTCTCCAGTTCTTTAAGGCAAATATCATAATTAGAGATTGTTTCAGCACCAAAATACCTAAAACCGGCTTTTGATAAATCGCGCAAAAGCGATGTTGTAAACACCCTGTGGTAGGGTTGTTGGTGTGCCTCGTTAATAATAATAATTTGTTCAGTTTTTGCTTTTTCGAGAATGTAATCTCTGGCGTTTATTGCTCTGAATCCTGAAAAGTGTTGGGCCTGCGTGGGTGTTAGGCCTGATGGAGGCCTTTGCTCATCTATGTCCCAAATGCTGAGCATTTTTTCGTACTCGCCAATGTACGACAAATCCTGTGCGGCCTCGTAATACGAAGAGTCTTTTGAAAGTTGCTGGAGTATAGTTTGCGAAAATTTATAACTTTTGTAATTGCTAATTTGCCCAATCAATACCGGAAAGTACAAACCTGCCAGTAGTACCCAAATGTTTTTTTTCATTGCAATAATCGGCGTTAAAGTATATTGACCTGAATCATAAAGTTAGAATTTAAAGTTGATTTACACGAGGATTTAAAGCCACCAAGGCCTCCGTGTTTGTTTAGTGAGGCACACCTTCAATTTGCGAATCATTGCAAATTCAATACCTTTAT
>JADLED010000148.1 GCA_020846335.1 Bacteroidia bacterium | reverse complement strand
GTTTATTGAGTTAAATAGTAAAAAATTATTTCCAAATATTCATTTTTTAAATAAGAGTTAAATTTCAAAGTCGATTTGGTTTATTATTGCAAAACCATTAGGCAAAATTTGAAGGAAGCAAATGAACAATAGTCAAGACGAAAAATATGTTTACAGGTATTACAAAATATCCATCAACATATGGCCACTATCCTTCAATTTTAATACCAATACACATAAAATTTTAAGAGGACCCCTGCCATATTTAATGGGATTTGGGTATTCACTCATAACCATTTTTCTGGGATTTTTTGGCAGATTAAATGGCATGAAAAACGCTTTTGAAGCACTGCAAATAAACATAACAGGTGGCCAGGACATAAGTAAAGAGGTGCTGAATTTTAATTTTGATAACAGAACCATTTATATACATAATAACCTTACCCGACAAACTTTTGAAAAAACAGATTTAGAACTCATTCATTTACTTACAGAAATCCAGGAGCATTATTTAGAAAGCCACAGCACAAAGTATGATGACGCGAATTGTGATTTTATTATCGCCAATTTGGCAAAACTCAAAATTTTTCGTCTCACACAACCGGATGTAAAGGATGTTTTTGATGCCATGCGCCTGCATGACCGCCATTTACTTGAAAGCAGCAATGAGTAGGTCTTGAAAGTTTAACCACAGGTGCAAAAATAGACTCAAGCGTTTTCTAAATGAACTAAAATGGCGCTTAGGCAACTTGCTCTTAAACAAGATGATTAAATGACTGTGCATTATGCTTTTTGCGGCCAACTGTTTATATTTGAAAGAACAACACATTTTGGCAAGCCTGTTCAATTCATTAACTAACTTTTGTATTGAATGAGTGAGCCAGCCTTTGCAAATAGTAACAAACACCGCATGATTAATAAATTTCTATTATTCACTTTTACTTATTTCTTCCTAATTGGAAAAATAAACGCACAGTATTGCAGCACTAACAGCCGCTACACCGAAGTGGCATATTTTGATTCCACCCAAATTTCGGTGGGTGCCAATGTTCAGTTTGGCACAGCTCCCGATCATCTTGGAAATCCGTACCCCTTAAAAATGGACCTTTATTATCCTAACCTTATTATTGACACGTCGCCTAAGCGACCTTTTATTTTGTTGCTGCACGGTGGTGGTTTTTCTTCCGGCGATAAACAATCGGGCGATATTAAGGATTTGTGCATTCACCTAGCCAGGCGGGGTTTTGTTTGCGCTACCATGAACTACAGATTAGGGCACGATTTTTCGGAGTATGGCGAATACAAAGCCCGGTACCGCGCCATTCAGGATGGACATGCGGCCATGCGCTACCTGGTTAATTCGGCCAACACCCTGCGGATTGACACTGCCTGGTTGTTTGTTGGTGGACAAAGTGCAGGCGCTTTGGCAGCTTTGGGTATGGTGTATGCCGACCAATGGGAACTCGACAGTATTTCTTTATTATATAATACAGTGTCCACGAGTGTTCAGTTGGGCAATCTCTTTAACTCGGGCAATACCTTAACCAACACGTACACTTTTAAGGGGATTTTTAATAACTGGGGGGCTGTGGCCCAAAGCGAGATGGATGTGAATGAAATGCTGCCCACCGTTGCTTTTCATGGGGCACAGGATACCACTGTTTTAATAGATACCGACAACTCTTTCTTGCATTACCAACTGGATGGTTCAAGAAGCATTCACTACAAGCTCATTGCCCAAAATATTTGCAGCGAAATCAGCATCGACCTTAATGGCGAACATGGTATTTACCGCAATGCCAGCAGTGTTTTCAGGGCACAAAGGGCCAGTTGTTTTTTTAAAAGTATTTTTTGCAACAACTGTTCAAACTTTTATTCAACCGATTCAATTCCTACCAATTGCTCGTCGCCACTGGGTGTTAATCACTTTAATCAGGAAGTTGAAATAACGGTGTATCCAAATCCATTTGGAAATGGGTTTAAAATGGATGGCGTGAATGGAGTTTGTGATGTCCGTATTTATAACAGTTTCGGGCAATTGGTTTATCACAACGAAAAATCAAATGGCCTGGTTGTTTTGGATGTAATGCCAGGAATGTACTTTTTAAACCTGCGGCAAGCCGGGTTGGATAAAATAATTACTAAAAAACTGATTAAGCAGTAGGCAAGGGTATTTTGTGTCAAGGCTCAATTACTGCGCATTCCAGCCACCATCTATTGGAATGGCGGTACCGGTAATGGTGTTGGCGTTTTCTGATGCCAAAAACAAGGCCATTTGTCCCAGACTTTCCACGGTAATAAATTCCTTCACCGCTTGTTTCATCAACATCACTTTATTCACCACTTCGCTTTCGCTTAAGTTATGTGCTTTGGCCTGATCGGCAATTTGTTTTTCAACCAATGGGGTTTTTACATAACCCGGGCAAATGGCGTTGCAGGTAATGTTAAAGGGAGCGCCTTCCAAACCAAGTGTTTTGGTAAAGCCCACAATGCCGTGTTTGCTGGCCACATAAGCGCTTTTAAATTCGGAGGCCACCAGGCCATGTGCCGAAGCAATGTTGATGATGCGTCCAAACTTTCGCTCTTTCATGCCCGGCCACACCGCCTTGCTTAAATAAAAGGCAGAGGTGAGATTGATGCCAATAATAGCGTTCCATTTTTCATCCGGAAAATCCTCAATGGGCGAAACATGCTGAATGCCCGCATTGTTGATTAACACGTCAATTTTGCCAAATTTGACAACGCCGTCGTTTACCATTTGGCGCAGTTCTTCGGGTTTAAGCATGTTGGCACCACTGTACATGGACCCAATGCCAAACTCATGGCCAATGGTGGCGGCTATTTCGCCACCGTTTGTTTCGAGGCCATTAAAAATAATGTTGTACTGACGGGTTTTTGCAAATTCGCGGGCAATGCCCAAACCAATACCACTGGTGCTACCAGTTATTAATACGGTTTTCATTTTGTGATAGGAAAGCATAGGTTAATAAGTTGCCATAAATATACAAAATAGGCCAATTGGTTTAGAGGCAAAATATTAAGACTTTGGCTAACAGTTAAAATTGGTCGTACTGTTTGCGCTTAGTGCGGTTCATCAAACTCGTAGCGGTAAATGGCTTCAATGTCATTTTTATCATCGTAAACAGTTTGCAACTCGGTTACTAAACCACTGTTTAAACCATACACCCAACCGTGAACGGCCACGTGATGCCCGTTGTGCCAGGCTTTTTGTATAATTTTACTTTTAGCCAGATTCCTTACTTGTGTAATCACGTTAAGTTCGGTTAAGCGGTCGGCTCTTTTGTCCAAATTCTCAATGGCATCCAGTTCTTGTGAATTACGATAATACACATCTTTAATATGTCTTAACCAGTTATCCACCAAACCATAGGCGGTGTTGCCCATTGCGGCTCTAACGCCCCCACAACCGTAGTGACCACACACAATTATGTGTTTAACCTGCAACACGTGTACGGCATATTCCAACACACTCATTAGGTTAAAATCGGTGTGTACCACTACATTCGCAATGTTGCGGTGTACAAACATTTCGCCACTTTCGGTATTGGTTACTTCGTTGGCGGGTACACGGCTGTCGCTGCAACCAATCCAAAGGTAATCGGGTTTTTGACCCAGAGATAATTTTTTAAAATAATCGGGGTTATCGTACTTTTTACTCATGGCAAACTTTCTGTTGCCAAGTATTAATTTTTGGTAAGCTTTGTCCATTTTATTTAATGATTACTTAATATTTCTACTTCCTGCACATCTTCGAGGTGCACGGTTATATTTTTTAATTGTGCCGATGATTTAAAGGCGCTGATAATTTCCAAAACGTCCTTATCCACAAAATTGGAACGTCCACCATCAATGTAAACAATAGATCCATCCGGTATGTCTTTAAATACCTCGATAAATTTTCCCTTATTGATAAAAGTAACGTTTTGCGAAAGGCGCATAAATACATTCATTTTACCATCAATTTCTTCTTTTACCATTTTAAACGGAGCCTGGTAATTTTGACGGAGAATAAAAATGATGGCCACAAAAATTCCTACTGAAACGCCCATTAATAAGTCGGAAAAAAGCATCACAAGCAAGGTGATAATAAATGGCAGAAACTGATCGGCACCTTGTTTAAACACCCGTTTAAACGTAACAGGATGTGCCAGATTGTAGCCGGTAAACAACAAAATGGCAGCCAGAGAGGACAGGGGAATGAGTTGTAAAATACCAGGCAAAAGTATAACAGCCACTAAAAACAGCAGCCCGTGTACAATGGCAGAGAGTTGCGATTTTGCTCCGGCATCCACGTTTACCGAACTGCGCACAATTACCGAGGTAATGGGTAAACCACCTATGAGACCACTTAACAGATTACCGGTACCCTGGGCAATGAGTTCGCGGTTGGTGGGCGAAACCTGATTGTTGGGGTCGAGTTTGTCAACAGCTTCGAGCGACAACAAGGTTTCGAGACTGGCCACCACACCAATTATAAAGGCAACACTGTACACTTTGGAGTTGGCGAGGGCCGAAAAATCAGGGTGCAAGAAGGAGCCAAAGAATCCCGAAATGCTCGTAAATTGTGGTAACACTACCAGGTGTTCGTCTTTAACTTCGAGCGAAGGAACCTGATGGCTAAAGAACAAATCGATTAAAACGCCTACCACTACCACCAACAAGGCGCCGGGTATTTGGCGCAGGTATTTCGATTTTTTAATAAATTTTGTATGCCAGATGATGAGGATGAGCAAAGACACAATGCCAATAATCATTGAACCATAACTGATAGAATCGATATAGTGGTCGAGATGGAACAGGTTTTTTTGGCCATTGTCCTGCAAATCCATTTCATCCACTTCAATATCGTTGTCAAAACCCACAAAATGGGGTATTTGATTTCGGATAAGGATGATGCCAATGGCACACAACATGCCTTTAATAACAGAGTTAGGAAAATAATATCCAATTATTCCGGCCTTTAATACACCTAATAAAATCTGAAAAACTCCTGCCAAACATACCGCCATTAAAAAGGCTTCAAAAGAACCCAGTTGGGTAACGGAACTGAGTACAATGCTGGTGAGACCAGCGGCAGGACCACTTACCGAAAGTTTGGAACCGCTGATAGCCGAAACCACAATTCCACCAATAACTCCGGCAATGATGCCCGAAAAGAGCGGGGCTTTTTGCCCAAGTGCAATGCCCAAACAAAGCGGCAGAGCTACCAAAAATACAACTAAACCTGCTTTTAGATCGTTTTTAATATGAGAAAACATAAATTCAAGAACTGAGATTAATTAAGAAATTTAAATAAAATAGAGTGATGGCAATGCCATTAAGGGCTATAAAACTTAAATTCGTTCAGGAGGGGGGAGCTGTATTTCGTAGTAGGGGGAATTAAAAAGAGATTCCATTGAATTTTTAAAAACCCGACAGGCCGAGAGCGGTAGCTGAAATTCGTGCTCGAAGGTATTTGAAAAAAGTAAATCCAACTCGCTGTCAGTATCACTTTCTTCAGAGTTTTGCCCATCCTCGCTAATATCCTCAAGGCAGCAGGTGTAATCGCTGTTAACCATGCGCGAAGAGGCTATCTCTTTAACGCAAAAGATACTTGCTAATACTAAAAAGAAAAAAATGTGAAGGCGACGCATTGTGGTAAAACTAACTAAAATTTTCCACACTGTGAAAGTAAAGGGCTATGATCCAAATTTTTAGTAAATGTTGTGGTAAAAAGTAGTACTGTTTTTGGTATTGAAGTTGAATTTGAGCCTAATATTGGTCTAAGACTTAAAATATTAGAGCCATACTGCTCCGGTTTGGAGAGTTATCTTCTCAGAATTCAACTCAGCAATTACCAGCAACCCAAGCCCGGTGCATAATTTAGGCTAAGTCACTTTGTAGCGATCATTCGTGTAATTATCACGTTTCCACGGCACAATATTCCCTCAAAATTAAAGTAATTGTGTGCCTTTAAAACGCTGCGATGTTGCAAATCATAGTACATGTACATAACATTTCCCGTAAGGGCCTGTTTAACAAGACAATACCGATAATTGCCGCATGGCTATCTTAAACTTTTTTAAGGAACTCCGTGCGCAACACAATGGCGCTGCCACCAATTTTGCAATCCACTTCGGCGGGGTCGTCGGTTAAACGGATTTTTTTAACCACAGTGCCTCTTTTTAGCACCTGCGATGAACCTTTAAGTTTTAAATCCTTTATCAGGGTAACCGAATCGCCATCATTTAATAGGGCTCCATTGCTGTCTTTTACTTCCATGCTTGTTTTTTATTGCCAGCAAATTTAAGTGTTTTATTGGTTTTAATACCTATGATGTTTCTCAGAATTTCACCTGCCTTAATGAGCTAAGGAATAAAACCAAAGTGTGAATTCTGCATTACCTTTTATTGGTAAAAAACTAAATTAAGTGAGCACTTAAAGTTGGTTGGTTCTGGCCAATAGCATAAAATCCATTAAAACCATGGCCGTCATGCTTTCCACAATGGGCACTGCGCGTGGCAACACACATGGGTCGTGGCGGCCTTTGCCTTCCAGCACCACTGAATTTCCTGCTGAATCCAACGTGTTTTGTGACTGCATAATGGTAGCCACCGGTTTAAAGGCCACATTAAAATAAATGGGCATGCCATTGCTGATACCACCCTGCACACCACCACTGTTGTTGGAGCCGGTGGCTATTTTATTATCTTCTGTTTTTACAAAGCCATCGTTTAATTCGGAACCTTTGAAATTTGCACTGTTAAAACCACTGCCAATTTCAAAACCCTTGGTGGCGTTAATGCTCAGCATGGCATGGCCAAGTACGGCATGTAATTTGTCAAACACCGGCTCGCCGAGTCCGACAGGCACGTTTAGCGCCACGCACTGAATTATCCCGCCCAGAGTATCGCCACTTTTTTTAGCGGCCTCAATGGCGGATATCATTTGAGCGGCCATGTCCACATCGGGACAGCGCACAACATTTAATTCAGTGTTATTTAAATCGAGGTCATCAAAATTCTTTTCCAGTTTAAGGGTTCCAACCTGTTTTACAAAGGCGTGAATTTGGACGCCTCTTTGGTTTAAAAACAATTTGGCAATGGCACCGGCCACAATGCGGCAGGCGGTTTCGCGGGCACTGCTGCGGCCACCGCCCCTGTAATCACGCAAACCATATTTTTGTTGGTAGGTAAAATCGGCGTGCGAAGGGCGGTAAGCCTCTTTTAAATGTGTGTAATCAGTGGAGTGCTGGTCCTTATTTCGGATAATAAAACCAATGGGTGTGCCTAGTGTTTGTCCTTCAAAAATACCGGATAAAAACTCAACGGTATCGTCTTCTTTGCGGGCCGTGGTAAGGTTCGACTGGCCGGGTTTGCGGCGGTTTAATTCCTTCTGTATAAAATCAAAATCAAGTAACAGGCCGGCAGGACAACCTTCAATAATGCCACCAATGGCAGCACCATGGCTTTCCCCAAACGATGTTAGTTTAAAAATTGAACCAAATGAATTGCCTGACATAGCCCAACAAAGATATTAATTTAGCCGAACCCGGTGATTCTTTAAATTCGCCGTGTTAAAACCTGTAACTTAATGCAACATCCAGTAGCAACAAGGCAGCCTCAAAATCGTAGCTTGTGCCATTTATGCGTGGAGCCTTGGCACCTGTGTAAGCCGAGCGGCGAGTTACGCCCATAAAGAGTAACGAACCCAAATTGGCATTTACATAAAGGCGCTTACTAATTTGGTGACGAAGACTGTAAAATAAATGCAGAGAAACACCATTGGTTGTTTGAATATAGGAATAGCTGAGGCTATCCACCTTGTTATAAATTAATCCCGGAAAAGCACTGCTATCGCTGGTATATTTTAACCGGTTCTTGCTGTGAATGGGCATACTTTTTGGGTACCACGTATAAAGCTGACGTACCTTGGTGGTTTTGGTAAAATAACCAGCATCAAATCCAAAGCCATGTTGAAAACGGTTGATTTTATAAATTTTTTCCAGGCCAACACTGAGCTGAAGCCGCGATTTGTAAACAGACTGGTCAACATGCACCACTGCTAAAGTATCTACTGTGCGGTCGTAAAAAACAATGCCCTCGTAACCGTTTCCACCTTTAAAGGGGTAAACGGACCCTGTAAATCGCAAAGCCGTTTTGTTTTTGAAATAACGGTTATAACCAAAATGAAAAGAGCTGTAGTTGTTATCCTGACTAAAACCACCCGTAAGTACCGAAAGCACTGGCGCCACGCCAAAGCTCCATTCATTTACTAAAAGCGTGTCGTATTGGATATACTTTTGTGCCCTGAGTTGAAGGCTACTACAAAAAATTGCAATTAACAACAATCCGTTTACGTATGCTATTTTAACCATGACTAAATTTATGACTTATTTTAGTCAAATAAAGAATTAATGCAGAGATTTGATAAAATATTACTGGAATAAATTTTATGCAAAAGTTACTCATTAAAAATATTAAAACACTGGTGTCGGTTTACGAGCAGGCTCCATTAAAATTAAGCGGCAAGGAAATGGCCGTTTTACCTTGCATTGAAAATGCCTGGCTGGCCATAGAAGAGGGGCGCATTGTGGATTTTGGAAGCATGGACGATTTTCCGGGC
Organism: Bacteroidia bacterium; assembly: GCA_020846335.1. Lineage (GTDB taxonomy): Bacteria > Bacteroidota > Bacteroidia > B-17B0 > Aurantibacillaceae > Aurantibacillus. The sequence goes on along the minus strand of JADLED010000148.1, from coordinate 22,659 downwards.
ATAACCGATTGGAAAAATTTGGAAGTAATGGACGTGGAAGGAAGCATGGTGATGCCTTGCTTTGCCGACAGCCACACCCACATTGTGTATGCCGGCAACCGCGAACAGGAATTTGTGGACCGCATAAACGGTTTAACCTACGAAGAAATAGCCAACCGTGGTGGCGGCATATTAAATTCGGCCAACAAACTGCGCGAAACCAGCGAAGACGATTTGTTTGAACAATCCAAACAACGTTTTTTTGAGGTGATTGCACAAGGCACCGGTGCCATTGAAATTAAGAGTGGCTACGGTTTAAATAAAGAAAGCGAACTTAAAATGCTGCGCGTAATTAAGCGCCTAAAAAACCTGAATCTGATTCCCGTTAAAGCCACATTTTTAGGTGCTCACGCTATTCCTGCCGAATACAAAGGCAACAAACAAGCTTACATAGATTTGCTGATAAACGATTGGTTACCGGCCATAGCCGAAGAAAAACTGGCCGATTACATAGACGTGTTTTGCGAAAAAGGTTATTTTGAAGCCGCAGAAACAAAGCAGATACTCGAAGCCGGAAAAAAGCACGGACTCATTGCCAAGGTTCATGCCGAACAGTTGAGCCACTCCAATGGTATAAAAACTGCCGTTGAATGTGGCGCTATTAGTGTGGATCATCTGGAGTTTTGTAACGATAAGGACATTGAAATTCTGAAAAACTCAGGCACCATGCCGACTATATTGCCTGGAGCAGCTTTGTTTTTGGGACTTCCGCTACCTCCAGCCCGTAAAATGATTGATGCCGGCTTACCGGTAGCCTTTGCCAGCGACTACAATCCGGGCAGCAGCCCAAGTGGCAACATGAAACTAATGATGAGTTTGGCCTGCATTCAATACAAACTTAACCCCGAAGAAGCCTTGAATGCGGTTACAATCAACAGTGCTGCGGCCATGCATTTATCGCAGGAGGTTGGAACTATTAGCCCGGGCAAGTGCGCCAACCTTATTGTAACAAAAAAAATAAGCAGCTACGGTTTTTTGCCTTATGCTTTTGGTAGCGATTTAATTGATAAAATTATATTGAACGGAAAGGTCTGGAAATAAAAAAAGCCGCAGTAATGCGGCTTCTCAATAAGTTGTTCAGTAATTATTTAATTGAACATTCCATTGAAATTGTTGAGCCACCACTTGAAGCAGTTGCTTTACCTGAACAAGCATCTTTTGCTTTGCTTTTAGTAGTATTGATGGTTGTAGAAACCGTACTTACCACTGTACCATTGTCTTTAGTCACACATTCACAAGTGTAATCTTTTTTACAAGAAGTCATTGCGAAACCGGCAATAACGGCAACTGTTAAAATTGTTTTTTTCATAATAGGTTATTTGTTTTGTTTAGGATTCAAATATATAAATAAAATTAATAATTAGGTAATGACGCATATTTATTTTTAAATAAGTTAGAGCTAACACTTAGTTAACCTTTAGGGTGTAATTTAAAAAAAAAGGGGTTGTCAAAATTTTGACAACCCCTTTTTAAGAATTTAAAAGAGAAAATTAGTCAATCATAATTACCAGGTACTTAGAGGCACTCCAGAATTCTTTGGCATCAATGATTTCAAGTTTTTCAATTGGTTTTTCGCCCACCAGTTTGTAAGAGCTGCTTGGGTGAGTAGAAAGAATTTTTACTTTTTTAGCTCCCAGATTAATGCTGTTGGTTTGCTCCACATTTATTTTAGTAAAATATTCTTTGTTAAAATCGCTATTAACTTTAGTTGATTTACCTAAACCAATAAAGCCACCTTCTTTCGAAATCACCTTCTTTTCAATCAATTCCTTTTTGGTGCCAATGGCATAATAAGCGGTGTTAATCACTTCTGTTTTTCCGGCACTTTCAGCTTCCACCGATTTGTAGTTGGTGTTAAGGTTGCTCAACTCAATGTTTAAGCCTTCAATTTTATTTTTAAGATCGTTAATTTCTTCGTCTTTAAGATTAAGCGAGTACTGAAGGTTTTCAATCATTTTTTCCATTCCCTCCAATTTAAGATTGCTGTCTTTTAATTTTTTGCTCAGCGAACCAATTCTGTTTTTGTTTTTGGCCATCAGGTCATAAATTGCCTGAATGTCTTCTTTAATTTGAGTTTCCTTATTTTTTACATCGCCCGACTTGCTGCTAACACCAACAATTTTTTCTTTTTCTTTAATGGCGTTCAGGTTTTCCTGAATTTCGTTGAAAGAGGCGATAAATTCCTGAAGGGCAGCTTCTTTTTCGCCCAATTTACCGTTAAGTTCACCGTTTACGCTGCTTAGGCTATCGGCCAAAGGGTTGCCTTCTTTTTCGGCTCCGCTTTTGCAGGATGTGAATGTAAGACTGCCCAGTGCTATAAAAAGGGCGGCTGCGAGGATGGTTAGTTTCTTCATGTTTTTGATTGGTTAAAACGTTTTTTTGTTAATTACAAAACATCACAAAAGTAACCCAATTCGGGCAAAAAAAAAGACGCCTTAAGCGTCTTTTATAGTAACAATTTGGCTATTTATTAACAAAACTCGTCGTAAACAGCTTTAAGATGTTCCGAAATGGCAACAGCATTGTGGCCTTCGATGTTGTGGCGTTCTACAAAATGCACCAGTTCTCCATTTTTAAAAAGGGCAATGGCAGGGCTGCTTGGCGGATAAGGCGTAAAGTGCTTGCGTGCCTGATTAACAGCGTCCACATCAAATCCGGCAAAAACTGTAGTTAAACGGGCTGGTTTTTTACCATTGTCGAGGCTGCGTTTCACTCCGGGGCGGGCGGCTCCTGCGGCACATCCGCAAACCGAGTTTACCACCATTAATACTGTGCCTTCCGATTTTATGGCTTTATCCACATCTTCAGGGCTTAATAATTCTTCAAATCCTGCCGTTGTTAATTCGGCTTTCATTGGTTTTACTATGGCTTCAGGATACATAATTTATAATTTTAATTGGTCAAAGTTAAGTACAAAAATTCACACAGAAGCAGAAGTGTGTTAAAATGTTGTAAAGCATTTTAAATCAATTTAAGTGGCTTTGCGTGGCCATTTCCAAAACTCCCATATATTTGTGCAAAGCATTATTACCTATGAAAAAATTAATGGTAACCCTAATGGCCTTTGGCGCATTAACAGGGTTTACAAACGCACAAATTAAAACCACCGGTTCCGATATTAAAAGCTCCGGTGCCAAACCTGTTTTTGTGGAGGAAGTTAAAAAAAAGGGCAACGAAATTGTTATTCCCTACAAACGTTATAAATTGCCCAATGGCCTCACCATTATTATACACGAAGACCACAGCGACCCCATTTGTTATGTGGATGTAACCTATCACGTAGGCAGTGCCCGCGAACAGCAAGGACGCAGTGGCTTTGCCCACTTTTTTGAACACATGATGTTTCAGGGTTCCAAACACGTGGCCGACGACCAACACTTTAAAATCATTACCGAAGCCGGCGGCACCTTAAATGGCACTACCAATACCGATCGCACCAATTATTTTGAAACCGTACCCAGCAATCAACTCGAAAAAATGCTTTGGCTCGAAGCCGATCGCATGGGCTTTTTGCTCGATTCGGTAACACAACGCAAATTTGAAAACCAACGTGCCACCGTAAAAAACGAACGTGGTCAGCGCTACGATAATGCACCTTATGGCGTGGTAGGCGAAAAAATTGGTGAGGCACTTTACCCTCAGGGGCATCCTTATAGTTGGACCACCATTGGTTACATTGAAGATTTAAACCGTGTGGATGTGGAAGACCTCAAACGATTTTACATGCGCTGGTATGGCCCCAACAACGCTGTACTTACCGTGTCGGGCGATGTTAAAACAGAAGAAGTACTGGCAATGGCACAAAAATATTACGGCTCGGTAAGTCGCGGTCCCGAAGTTAAATTGCAAAAGGTGGCACCCGTTAAACTGGAAGCCAACCGCTACATTTCTTACGAAGACAATGTAAAATTTCCGATGATTAATTTTGCTTTCCCCACCACACCCGCCAATACCAAAGACGATGCGGCACTCGACGTGTTGGCACAAATTTTAGCAGGCAGTCAGGGTTCGCCATTTTACAAAGCATTTATTGATAGTAAAAAAGCCGTGAGCGCCAACGTGTATCAGTTTTCGCGCGAATTGGCCGGGCAGTTTCAAATGGTGATAAGGGCCAATGCCACAGCCTCGCTTTCAGAAATAGAAAAAGATGTGCGCAATGTTTTGACGGAATGGGAAAAGAAAGGTGCTACCGACGATGACCTTTTAAAATTTAAATCGCAGTTTCAAAGTAATCTTTACAATCAGATAAGCACTGTGCAGGGCAAAGGCGCCAGTCTGGCTTCGTATTACACTTTAACAGGTAATGCCAATAATCTTAAGCAGGAAATTGACCGTTACATGAAAGTGACAAAAGAAGATGTGATGCGTGTTTACACAACTTATATAAAAAATAAACCGGCTGTTATTTTAAGCTGTCTGCCCAAAGGCAAAGGCGATTTAAGAGCGCAGCCCGACAACTGGAAAATGTATGACCGCAAAATAGAGTCGGAAAGTGCCGAATACAAAAACCTGAGTTACAAGGAACCAAAAGACGATTACAACCGTGCCATGTTGCCCAATGCCAAACCTGCATCGGCAGTGCCTGTGCCCGATTTTTATAAAACCACACTAACCAACTCAATACCAGTAATTGGTATTACCGAAAACGAAATTCCAAAAGTAAATGTGCTCATCACCTTCAAGGCCGGTCACCGTTACGAAGCCAAGGACAAATCGGGACTGGCACAAATGCTTTCTTCGATGTTGGGTAAAAGCTCAGTAAAAACCGAAGCCTCAGAAATTGAAAATAAACTCGACCGTTTGGGATCTTCTGTAAACCTGAATGCGGGCGACGAGGAACTCTCCATCATTATCCGTTCATTGAAACAAAATCTACCGGCTACCTTAAAAATTGTGGAAGAAAGTTTGCTTGAACCAAAATTTGATCAGGCCGAATTTGATGTGGAAAAGAAAAAACAACTCGATAACATCACCCAGTCGCAAACCAACGCCTCTGCTATGGCCGATATGGCTTACCGCAAATTGTTGTATGGCGATAACGTGATGGGGTATTTGCCAAGCGGCACCGCCGAAACCATTAATAGCATAACGCTCGACGATGTGAAAAAATACTACAACGCACTTAATTCGGGAATGGTGTCAGTGGCAGTAAGTGGCAGCATCAGCAAAGATGAGGTGATGACACAATTGGCTTTTTTACAAAAACTGAAAGCAGGAAATGCCCCTGCCGATGTGAATGTGGAAACACCTAAAATTGACAAAACCAGAATTTACTTTGTGGATAAAAAGGGAGCGGCTCAAAGCGAAATACGCATGGGTTACATCGCCCTGCCATATCAGGCCGTTGGCGATTTTTACAAAAACAGCATCATGAACTTTAGTTTTGGAGGCGCTTTTAACAGCCGTATTAATTATTTATTGCGCGAGGTAAAGGGCTGGACATACGGCACCCGCAGTGGATTTAGCGGTACCAAATACGAAGGGCCGTTTACCATTAGTGGTGGCTTTAAAGCCAATACCACCGATAGCACGCTGGTGGAAATATTTAATGAATTGAAAAAATACACAGCCGATGGCGTTACCGATGATGAGCTGAGTTTTACCAAAAATGCCATGTTGCAAAGCGACGCACTTAAATATGAATCGCCGGTGCAAAAACTTGGATTTATTAAGCGTGTGTTGGAATACAATCTCGATAAGGATTATGTGGCCCAACAAACACAGGTGTTGGCCGCCATCAGTAAACCCGAGGTAAATGCTCTTGCAAAAAAATATTTGCCATACAACAACATGGTTGTAGTGGTGGTGGGCGACAAAGCCACTAATCTTGATAAGATTAAAAAACTTGGTTACGAAGTTATTGAAATTGATGCCAATGGAAAACCGCTTGCACAATAGTTGGTGGTTTGTTTCATAAAGATGACGCTTCTTGTTTACTGAATTAACAGACTTTGAATAACACTACACAGATTTTTGTGATGGATAATATTCTAGGCAAACCCATAAAGTAATAAATACACCAGTATGAACAGACGACTTTTTTTAAAGCAGGCTTCGTTGGTTTCGGTGGGAGGATTGTTATTTCCTTCGGGCATGTTTTCGGCTTGTAGAAAGGACGATTTATTTAAAGGCTCGGCTTACCAAGGCAAGGTAATTGTTGTTGGAGCCGGGGCTGCTGGCTTGTATGCCGGGTATCTTTTAAAATCGAAGGGAATTGATTTTACCATTCTTGAAGCAGCAGCTTACCATGGTGGGCGAATGGGAAAAAAATCAGGTTTCGCCGATTACGACATTGATACGGGTGCACAATGGCTACATGGAAGAAATTCTATTTTGGGCGATTTGGTTGCAAAAAATAAAGTGGCCACCACGCTCGACACTTCGGAACTCAGCTATTGGTTTAATAAGCAAATTGTGGACACATTGCCCAAAGATCCATTTATTTTTGAGGGCAAGAATTTACCCGATGTGTCATTTAAAGATTATGCGGTGCAACTAGGTTTTGGCGACGAATACAATTACATCATCGAAGCCATTGCCGCCGATCAGGGCGCTGCCGCTTCGCAAATCTCGGCCTATTGGAACAGCAAAGACGAAGAGAACTGGGTAGCCGGCACTGAGGATTTTAAATTCTCAAAAACGTATTTCGATTTTATTGAAGAGTACATTGCCAATCCGGTACAGAGTAACATTGTGTACAATACTCCCGTAAAGGCAATTGATTACACAAATGAATCCATTCAATTAACCGATGCCGGAAATAAAGTGTGGACTGCGGATAAAGTGATTGTAACGGTTCCGGTTTCTATTTTAAAAAATAACGAAATCACGTTTAGCCCTTTGCTTCCTGCAACTAAAACCGAGGCGTTTTCAAAATTTGGCATGGGCGCGGGCATGAAAGTATTTTTAAAATTCAGCCGTAAATTTTACAAACCTGTGTTATATGGCGGTCAAGTTTGCGCGGCCTATGTGGACGATTCGGTAGGAAAAACCACCAATGATCATGTGTTGCTGGCTTTTGTAATGGGTACTCAGGCGGCTAATCTACATTCGCTGGGTTCTGATAACGCCATTACCGATGCGTTGATTAAGGAACTCGATAGTATTTACAGTGGACAGGCATCGGCTGCTTTTATGGCATCGAGTGTTCACGATTATACCAATAAGCCTTTTATTAAAGGTGCTTATGGCTACAGTACCGTTGGCATGGGCAATGCCCGTGAGGTGGCCGCTCAATCGGTAAATGATAAACTTTTTTTTGCAGGAGAAGCCATGAATGTAAGCGGACATCATCAAACCGTGCATGGGGCGGTAGAGTCGGGTTACAAAGCGGTTTTGGATGTTTTAAGCAGTGTAAAAAAATGAAATACAGGTTGTTGTTTTTTAATCTGTTTGCCGGAATTTGTGCGTTTGCTCAGTCGTTTGAAACAGGTCTGTCATACAACTATCTTTATGCAGGGCAATGGGATAATCTCATTCAAACCTATAATTTTGCAAGGCCTTTTTTAGTTGAAAAGCAGCCATTGTTGAAACATGGAGCGCAGGTTTATTTGGCTTACCGCTTTAAATCTGAAAAAAGAATCAGTCACGGCATTCAACTTTCCTATTCCTATTTCAGGAGTTCGGCGGAGAATGCGGGATTTACAAATACACTGGGTTTTAGTGCTCTTAATGTAGGATACATTCTGCATTACGAAAATGAAACGCTGCTTAAACGTGTTTATGCAGAATTAATTGTTGCTGCAACCGGCGGACGAATGCAGAGAAGAATCAACAACGCGCCTTTTGAATACGACCAAAAAAGGGCAAAGGCATTGGGCATTGGTGGCAATGTTGGCACTAAATTGGGTTATCACTTAAAAATAAACGAAGCGGTTAGGTTATCGCCTTTTGTGTTGTTGAGCTATACGCCCTACTTTTATGCACCCGATGCAGAAGTACTCATCAACCAAACAAGAGGGCTTGTGGCAGAAGACTGGACAGGCATGTTGAACGCGCAATTTGGTTTGGCCTTGAAGTGGAAGTAGTTTATTCTGAAAATAATTAATTTAAACAACAAAATATGAGGCATTTAAACACCACTCTAAAAACAATACTCCCTTGGGCCGGAAAATTTGGCCTTTTGTTGTTACTAATTATACAAGCCTGTGATTCGGCACCGGTTAAAGAAAGCATCCCTGTGATTACTTCTGATACCGAAAAGGAAGTTCGTAACGCTTACGATGCCTATAAAACGGCCATCTTAAACGGCGACGGGGAAGGCACCTCGAAATTGGTTAGCAGCAACACCATGCAGTATTATGGCACATTGCTCGACATGGTTTTAACGGCCGATAGCAACAAACTAATGTTGGAGGGACTCTTAGAAAAATTTACGGTATTGGCCATCCGACAAACCGTGGATTGGGGCAGGCTCAGAGCCATGAGCGGAAAGGAATTATTTGTTTACGCCATCGAAAACGGCATGATAGGGAAGGATGCTGCAAAAACAAGTATTGGAAACATAGAATACAAAAACGACAACCTGGTAATCGGCGAAATTTTGAAGGATGGTATTCCAACAAATGTTTATACCGACTTTAAACGGGAAGATGGCAAATGGCGGGTTAATTTTCAAACACTGCTAAAGGCAAATGAAAAGAGTCTTCGCAACATGATGCAACAACCGGGTTTAACAGAAAATGAATGTTTGCTTGCTTTTTTTAAAAGTGTGTTTGGTGTGGCACCCAGTCGCGAAATGTGGTTGCCTGTGAAAGCGTATAATAAGGCATCAAAGTAGCTTGCAAAAAACAGCAGAAACGTTGTTGAAAAAACGTTGAATTTTCAAAGAGTAATTAGTAGGCAACAACCTAATTCCGCTAAAAGGCTAAAATTAGAGATTCGCAATAGCTGTTTTACCCAATTATTTTAAAATTAAAGGCACCACTTTTTTTAGCGCCATAAATGCGCAACCATATTGGCAGAGTGGCTTCTGTGGCGCGTGCTGCGGTAATATCGCCCAAATCCAAAACGTTTTCAGCTTTCCAACCAAACTCCTTTAATAAATTTATTACTTGTTCTTTGGCACCGGCATCGTTTCCACAAATGTAATTAATGTGGTCGCCACCCGCCAGTTGTGTGGGGTTTAGCATTAAGCCGTTCCACATGGTGTTGAGGGTTTTAACCACTTTGGCACCGGGTATCATTTTTTGAATTTCTTCGCCCAACGAATTGGTATTGCTCCATTTGGGGATTAGGCTGGGAGGCATGCCATTGCTAAAATCCAGCGGATTGGAAATGTCGATGATAATTTTTCCGCTTAAATTATCAATGCCGGCGGCAGTTATTACTTCTGGAGTGTGTTCGCCTTTACTCGCATTAATAATCAATTCGCCAAATGAAGCTGCACCTGCAAATGTGTTTAGTTTTACCAATGGATTGTTGCTCATAAATTCCGAAACCGACGAAGCACCTGTTTTTTCTAAGGTGGCATTTACATCGCGTGTGCCTAAACACACCTGATGACCAAGTTCTGTTAATCGCTTTGCAAAGGCCTTGCCTACGCCACCGGTGCCCAATACTGCTATTTTCATGATTTAATTTTTAATTTTTTATTACCCACTGTTATTTTTAAAGCTACTATCATTTTTATAGTTGCAAAACTAACTAAGCAATTTTACCTTTGCAATAAACTGTCAAATTTGACAGGATGCATAACAACAAAATTTTTGGTATGATAATAAAAGACAAGGAATATGTTTTTAAAATGAACCACAAGACCTACCATTGCGCCATGGACATTACCATGGATTTTATTGGTGGTAAATGGAAAACCGTGGTGCTTTGGTACCTGCGCAACAAAACCATGCGCTTTAGCGAGCTGCGGCGGCAAATTCCCGACATGACCGAGAAGATGTTAAGTCTGCAATTGAAAAAACTCGAAGAAGACGGACTGGTTAAACGCGAAGAATTTTCAGGAGTGCCATTGCGGGTGGAATATTCGTTGACCGATTTTGGAAAATCGTTAAAACCCTTGCTGGAAGCCATTGCCAAATGGGGGCGCGAATTGGGTGAAAAAGAAGGAAGATTAGTGGAAGTAAAGGGAAAATAATATAACTTAGGATTTTATGTCGAATCACAAAATAGGCTATAACACGGCCATTGCCATTGTAATTGCCAACATGATTGGTACAGGCGTTTTTACCAGTTTAGGATACCAGGTGTTGGATATTGAATCGGGCTTTGCCATTTTAGCACTGTGGGTAGTTGGTGGAATCATTGCTCTTTGCGGCGCCCTTACCTATGGCGAAATTGGTTCTGCTTTTCCTGAAAGCGGGGGCGAGTACAATTACCTTTCAAAACTTTACCATCCTGCACTGGGATTTTTAAGTGGCTGGGTAAGTGTAACTGTTGGCTTTGCAGCGCCAATTGCGGCGGCATCGGTGGCCTTATCGCAATACGTTACAAAAATTTATCCGCATGTGGATGCCGTAACACTTTCAATTTCAGTTATCATTGGCATCACAGCCATTCACTCCATTAATTTAAAAGCGGGCAGCATTTTTCAGCGGGGTTTTACCTGGGTAAAAATTATATGCATTGTGATGTTTATTGGCTTTGGCTTGTTTTATGTGCCCGAACACAGTACCAATTTTGCCCCAGATGCGTTTGCATGGAAGGATATTTTTTCATCGGCATTTGCGTCTTCACTTATATATGTTACCTATGCTTACAGTGGCTGGAACGCGGCGGCCTACATATCCGGCGAAATTAAAAACGTGAAACGTAACCTGCCCAAGGCCCTGTTTATGGGTACTTTGCTGGTGATGCTCATTTACACGGTTTTAAATTTTGTGTTTCTGAGAACGGTTCCCGTTAATGAATTAAAGGGCGTGTTGGAAGTGGGCTACCTGAGTGCCAATAAAATATTTGGAATACAGGTGGGACAATTTATGAGCTTGGTTATTGCCGTGTTGCTGGTTTCCACCATCAGCGCCATGATATTGGCCGGCCCGCGTGTGATGCAAAGCATGGGCACAAACATCAAAGGACTGCGTGTTTTTGCCACAGCCAATAAAAACAACATTCCGTATGTGGCCATCATTTTTCAATCCATGATTGCCATTATTCTGGTGGCCACCTCGTCGTTTCAGGCCTTAATTACTTATGTAAGTTTTACATTAAATATTTTTACCTTTTTAACGGTGCTGGGTGTGTTTGTTTTGCGGAAAAAATTCAGTCACATTAAAACCAGTTACCGCACACCGTTTTATCCGTTGACACCAATTGTGTTTTTACTGATTATTTTGTGGATTAGCTACAACATTGTTCGCGAAAAGCCTACTGAATCGCTGATGGGTCTGGTAACAGTTTTGGCCGGCTTGTTGATTTATTATCTTACTAATACGAGAGAGAAAAAGGCGGAATCTTAATTCTTAATTTCCACTTTCAGGGCCTCTTCAATGTAATAGGCCGGAATGGCAAAGCTCACGCCTTCAATGCCAATGCCAATTAATTTGGCGTTTACAATGCCGATCAGTTCTCCTTCTTTATTGGTGAGTGCTCCGCCACTGTTTCCCTTGTTCACACTTGCGTCTGATTGAATGTAAAGCCGCTCATCCAATACCCGTTTGGCCGAAATAATGCCCTTGGTTATGGTTTGTCCTAAACGAATGTCTTTCGGTGTGCCAATGGCATAAACATCGGCTCCCACGTAAATCAGTTTTTGTGTGTTCACTTTAATGGGGTTGGCAAAGGTGGAATCAACTTTCAGCAAACTTAAATCGTAGGTGGGATTGCCTCTTACAAAACGGCAGCGTTTTTTTACGCCCGAATTAAAAATCAGATAAATACCCGAAGTGTCGGTGCCAACCACATGGTAATTGGTTACAATGTAGCCATCGTTGGATATCACACAGCCACTGCCGTGTCCATCGCTTTGTTGCACTGTTACAACTGCATTGGTGGAATTTTCGAGGTTAACTGCATCACTGAGTTTATTCGACAAACGGAGCGTTTCTTCCCAGTTGGTCATTTTTTTCAGAGCTTCGGTTTGAAATAAAAATTTATTGTTTACTTCTGAATCTTTAAGAATTTCGGCAAACACGTTTTTTAAGGCATCGGCTATTTGCTCTTTATTATTTAACTGGTCTTCGCGCGAATAATCGAAACCAATCATACTAAAGGTGGTATAGCTTTTTTCGTTAGAAAAACCAAAGGACATAGGAAATTTTACAAGGGTGGTAACTTCCAGCACACAGAAGTAATCAAATTTGTGCTCGGTTACGGTTCTTATTTCCAGATTGAGTTCAATTTCTTTAAAGCTGTTTAGACTGAAATTTTTAGTGGTATCCACATAGCCCATGCTTTTAAGATAGCTTTGTAAGTCGTGCTTTAAAACGGTTTGGGGGATTTCGAAATTTTTTTCAGAAGTGAACTGATGCTCGGTGTTTTTGTTTAAAAAGTCATTGTAGTTTTCGTAATAAACCTGTTTGAATTTACCGGGGTTAATGTACATCGAAACATTTTTTATACCAATATATGCTTCGTCGTTCTTCCGTTTTTTTACCGGGTTAAGTCTATGCAGTACAAATCGTTTTTTATTAATATTCAGGCCGCTGGTATAGATTAATTGTGTGGAAATTTCTTTGTTTTTGTTTTCGAGTAAAAGCAGTGTGTGTTCGGTGTTGCATTTGTAATAACCGCTGTCAATGCCAATAAAAACAGTATCAGGATGATAAATGTTGGTTATTTTAGTTGTATTGGGATCTGTCCAGAGATAAGGATTTCCAAAGGGACCCAGGCCAAAATACACTTCGGTTGAATTGGTTTTTACATTTTGTTTAAGCACCTTAATAACGGTTCCTTCATCGTGCGAAACAAATTTGGCTTTTTGAGAAAAAACCTGAAGTGCAAAAACAAAAATAATACCTGTTATGCTTTTTCTTAGCTGCCACATAAGCAAATTTACTTAAATGAATTTACATTTCCGGCTGGCAAAGGCACACATGCGCAATAAAATTACGCCGTGCTTAAAACGTGAAATGTTGGTTTCGCCATAAGTACGTTCGCGGTATTTAATAGGCACTTCCACAATTTTCAGGTTAAGTTTATGGGCACCAAACAACAAATCAAAATCACCAAAGGGATCAAATTCGCCAAAATATTTTCTGTTTTTGGTAAGTTTAATGTAATCGGTTCTAAACATTACTTTGGTGCCACAAAGCGTGTCTTTAAAGCGTTGTTCGAGCAGCCAGGTAAAGGCCCAACTGAAAAAATGGTTGCCAAGGTAATTTAAAAAGCGCATGGCTTCTTTGTCCATGGGGTAAACCAGGCGGGTGCCGTTAATAAAATCACCTTTGTTGCCGGCAATAGCATTGTAAAATTTAGGTAAGTCCTCAGGTGGCACCGTTAAGTCGGCATCCAGTATCATTAAAATATCGCCGGTGGCTATTTTGTAACCTTCGCGCACGGCATCGGCTTTGCCTTTTCCTTTTTGCTGACCAATTTTTATGTCGTGTGTGGCGGCGTATTTTTTTTGTATTTCCTGAATTTTAGCCCAGGTATCGTCGGTGCTGTTGCCTTCAATAAAAATAATTTCGGTGTGCTTGCCAAATTTAGGTAAACGCAAAATGGCATTTTCTATGTTGCCGCTTTCATTTCGTGCCGGAATAACAACAGTGGTGCTGTATTTGTTTTCGTATTCGGCTTTTTCGGAAATGGGCAGGGGTGTTGCAAAACTGTAAATATTAAAACTAAAGAATCTGAAAAAAGGAAATTTGGCCAGATATTTATTGAGGATAAATGAAAGTAAGGGAAAATAAAACGGAAAAATTAATCGCTTGGCATTGCGGTAAACATCGAAGCCCGAAACAAAAAGCAGATTATTAATATCGCGTGTACTTAACCAGTTTTGTGTGGGGGTTTTTTGTTTTAAACCAATGGTTTCCGAAAATTTAATAACGGGCTCCCAAAACGAATTGTAGTATTGCACAATTATTTTGGTGTTGGCGTGGCAGCATTTTTTGGCCTGTTCAAACACATTCTGAATATCGTCCACAAAACCAATCAGGTTGCTGATAACAATGAGGTCGAAAGTTTGATTGAGCTGAATGTTGTTGGCATCCATCACCAAAAATTCAATGCCGCTGTTGGCATGTTTTTCTTTGGCCCAGTTAATGTGTTCTTCGCTAAAATCAATACCTACCTTGCGCGAACCCGCAATTTTGGCCAGTAAATCGCCACTGCCGCAACCCAACTCAAGCACCGAACTGTCTTCGTGCGAAAAATAGTTCACGTAATCGGTAATTTCGTTCCAATAGTAATTGTTAAATACCCTGGTTTTTCTTTTAGAACCTATTCGATTGAAGTATGCTTTTATGTCGGACAATTTTGTATTTTAGGGTAAAGATAAATATCTAAAGGCAAATTCAACGAAAATATTTTATTTGTTGGGCATGGTAATCAGGTAGTTTATGGTATTGTTTTGGCGCTTTATATTTTTTCTACCTCAATGGTGCAAAACAAACCCAGTTGGCGCGCAAAGGGATTCAACAGCCATTCTTTAAATTTTACCACATTGTACATAAAATAGGGCAGCATGGCACTGCGCGAAACGCCGCCGCTGATAACATACGCAAATGGCGAGTGGTATTTTACCGAATTGATTTTTAATTGTGGAAAGTCTTTTTTAAAAAGTTCCAAATCGCGTTCAAAATAAATGTAGGGCAGCGCCTGATTGCTATTGGATAAAGGATTTCCGGCTTCAATTTCGCGGCCTGCAGTTTCATCAAAAGGTTCGTGGTGAAAACGTTTGTAAATAAAACGGCCCAGTGCGCTGTTGGCGGGTTCAATCATTATTATTTTTCCGCCCTTCACCAGCGTACGCTCAGCTTCCTTTAAAAACAAATAGGGTTTGGGGATGTGGTGAAACACATTCAACATCACAATGGTGGCCAACTCGTTAGATTTAAAAGGCATTTCTTCGGCGCTAAAAACCTGGTCCACATTTGGGAGTGATAAAATGTCGCTGGTAACTACTGCCTGAAATTCTTCTTTCAGAAATCCGCCACCGGAGCCAATTTCAAGGTGTTTGCCAACAACGCCACGGTTAAATGCTTTGATAAATACTGCGTACCAGTCTTTATACAAACGTTTTAGAAAAGGTTTGTTTAATATAATATCACGGTGCGCCAGCGTGGTGCGCGGGTCGTCTAAAGAAAATCCGATCTGGTATTTTTTAAACATGTTGGCGTGTGATAAAAAGGTTGAAGTAATGTTCTTTGTCCAATGGCTCCATGGCCGTAACCTGCGCTTCGTTTAATGGTTTTAAGCTGTTTTTTTCCAACAGATAGCAGCTAAATCCATAAGAACAAAGTTGCCGGTAATAGGCGCTGAGCGAACTTCCTGCGGTGCGCAAGCCATAAGGCCAAAACTCCGAAATAATTTTCACGTCAGGATTTTGTTGCAGGGTGTTGTGCATGCCCTTTAAAGCTTCCATTTCAAATCCCTGAATGTCCATTTTAATTAAATCCACCTTATTAATTGAGTGATGGCTTAAATAATCGTCAATGCTCACCGATTCAATTTTTATTTCCTTATCAAATTCTTCGGGTTGATAGGTGCGGTGATCCACATTCAATTCTTTGGAAGTATAAATGCTAATAGTGCCTGTTTTAGGGCCTACTGCCTTGTTGTTTAAAAAAGTGTTTTTGCGGTTGGCAAGGTGTTTTTGCAAATAGCTGAAGTTCTTTTTATCGGGTTCAAAGCAGTGCACTTGTCCTTTTGGTCCAGAAAGATCAGACAAAATTTCGGCGTAAAAACCAATGTTGGCGCCAATGTCCAGTATTACCTGTCCGGGCCGGATGTATTCTTTCAGGAGTTTAATTTCAAAATCGTCCTGCTTTTTTTTAAAGGCATAATACATGGGTTTGTAAAGCGCAAAAGCGTTGTTGTAAAGAAAATTACCCAGTTTGATGCTTAACGACATTTTTGTTGAAATTAAGTGATGGCTTAATACACAAGTTCATACACATACGATTGCTCGATAACGCCTTCGGTGTGAATGAGTTTGAGTTTGTTGGGGTACTTTCGATTAATGGGAGCAAAGATGTTATGAAGGGTGTTAATGATGCCTGCACTGGGATCGTTGGGATTTAAGCGAAGGGAACCGAGTAATACATGTGTTACCTTTTTTTCTTTAAAAAATGCCAGGGCGCTGTCGGCGTCGGACTGGTTGGTGGCCGTGTCTTTTTTGATAACACTGTAAATTGGAAAAAACTTTTTGCCCTTACCGTAAACAAAACTCATGGGTGCTTTTCGGCTCGCCACTAGCGCTTCGGCTGGTAGGTTATCGGCACACCACTCGCTGCCCTTTAAAAAGTTTTGCCAGTCGGGTGTGTAGCCATAATACATGTCGCCTTTCAAATTTTTCTTTACGATTGGGAAATTTTGAAAGCCACGTTTAAACGAGGACATAATAACAGAGGCGGCCACAAAAAATACAATTACCAGATAAAGTGAAGGCCCCATGCCATCGCGGTTTAATAAACGGAACAAACCATAAAACATCACCAGTAACATCACCGGCATACATACCAAGGTGATGCGGGGCTGGTCCCAACGTGCCTGAAGAATTATAAACGAGAGCACCAATTGAGCTCCGGTGAAAAGTGAAAGCAACAGCAGTTCTTTGTTTTTGATTTTAATCACGGTCCAAAATCCAAACAACACAATGGCAATGGTGAGCAGGGTTACATAGCCGTTTATTTCGATGTTGTCTTCACTTTGCCAGCCAAGTAATTGGTAAAATCGTTTGCTCAGGGACAGATTGCAGTTGTCGATAAAACGATGTACAAAACCCATGGCGTCTTCATTGCCCAATGCTTTATCGTATGGGTCTTTTTGCAATAAAATTTTACTTTGACCAGCAAACTGATTTTGTGCCTTCCAAACGGAGCGGACAAGTAATTCGTAAATTAATTTAAAAATTAAGTAACTACCTAAACTAAAGCCCATGGCCTTGTAGTTTTTTTCAATTAAAAAATATAGCAGAATGGCAGGAATAACTACAATGGCCGAACTTTTGGCGGTGCTAATTAAAAACATACTCAGACCCAGCATGAGCCACAATTTGAGGTTGGCTTTAAATGCGGCACTGCCATTGCGGGTAATGTCAATAATTTTAACGGCGTAGAAAAAGAACAGGCCTTGGAGGAAAAAATAAAAGGCCTCGGTAAATGTCATGCTGGCAAAATAAATAATAAGATGATTGCAGGCCTGAAACACAGCTACCGGCAAAAAAATGGCGTAGGGCATACGGCCTCTGAGTGCCTTGTAAAACAACACAAAGCCAAGGATGTTGAACACCATTGAAAAGAGTTTGAAAATGACCAGTTTAAAGCCGATTATTTTGATGAGCAGACCTAAAAATAAAGGGTACAGCGGTGCATTTTGTGTATAGAAATAGTCCGGAAATTCGTGTACATAGCGCCAGCCGCCTTCGAGGTAAAGGGCATCGTCGTGGGCCTCGCTGATGCGCATGTTGAAGGTGATGAATGCAAGAAAAACAGATACTATTAAAAGGAGGTAGAAAATTTTGTTGTCGCGCGGAGCCGCCCAATTATCTATTCGTTCTAAAAAGCTTGTTCCCGCGGTTTTAGCAGCCTGAGTTTTTTTTACCGTTTGCTCGGGTTTCTTTTTTTCGTTGTTCATATCGAGTAAAAATAGTAATATTTATTTTTCCTATCCCTGTCCGGGTTTTAAACCCTGATAGAGCTAAGTTCTAAACCCTTACAGGGTATTTGCGAAAATTAAAAAGCCAGCTTGTTTGCCTTGTCCAGCGCCACGCTTAAACCTTCGGCTTTGCTGCCACCGGCCTGAGCATAAAAAGGCTGACCGCCACCACCGCCATTAATTTCTTTGGCCAGGTCGCGCACAATTTTTCCGGCATCCAGATTTTTGTTCTTCACTAAATCGTCGTTAATAATTACCGAAATACTTGGTTTGCCATTTACTTCGGCAGCCAACACACAGAACAAATCGCTCACTTCGTTTCTTAATTCAAATAAGAGATTTTTAATTTCTTCGGCACTGTCAAATTTAATCTGGTGAGTAGCAAAATTTACATCGCCGCGTTTTTCAATTTTTGCAATAATGTCTTTTTTAATGGAAGCAGCTTTCTCTTTGTAAAAATGTTGAATTTGTTTTTGGAGAGCATGGTTTTCTTCAACGAGTCCGCTCACGCTTTTCACCAGGTCGCGTGGATTTTTAAGGAGTGCGCGCACATCTTCCAATAATTGCGTTTGGTTATCAAAAAACTCCTCGGCTTTTGCAGATGTTATGGCTTCAATCCTTCGAATACCGGCTGCCACAGCCCCTTCGCTCACAATTTTAAAGTAACCAATTTGTCCGGTTGAAGGCACATGGCAACCGCCGCATAGTTCCACCGAATAATTTTTATCGAAAGTAACCACGCGAACAATGTCGCCGTATTTTTCGCCAAACAAAGCCATGGCTCCGGTTTTCTTAGCCTCGTCAATGGCCATTAACTGTGTGTTGCCGGTAATGTTTTCGCGTATTTTTGTATTTACCAGTTTTTCAATCTGATTAATTTCTTCGGTGGTAATTTTGGCAAAGTGTGAAAAGTCGAAACGCAAATGCTCGTCGTTTACCAAACTGCCTTTTTGCTCTACGTGTGTGCCTAGTACCAAACGAAGGGCTGCGTGAAGCAAGTGTGTGGCCGAGTGGTTGTTGGTGGTGTAAACACGTTTTTCGGAATTAACCTTTGCAGTAAATACCGCGCTCAGCTTTTCAGGCATACGGTCGCAACAATGAATAATTACGCCGTTTTCTTTTTTAGTATCGGTAATAATTACCTTCTCATTAATATTTTCAATTACACCGGTATCGCCCACTTGTCCGCCACTTTCGGCATAAAAAGGTGTTTTGTTTAATACCAGATGAAATTGTTCTTTGTTTTTAGCTTTTACTTTGCGGAAACGGATAATAGAGGCTTCGCATTCTAAATCGGTATATCCCACAAATTCCGTTTCTTTTTCCTGGCTTTCGGTAAGCTTGCGGTTTTCTTCCACGTAAATCCAATCGTCGGTATCTACGGCTGTTGCTGCTCTCGAACGATTTTTTTGTTCGGCCAGATGCGAGTCAAAACTTTTTTCATCAATGCTTAAATCATAGCCGCGTGCAATTAGCGAGGTTAAGTCAACAGGAAAGCCAAATGTATCGTATAATTCAAAAACGATTCTTCCATCAATTACTTTTTTGCCGGCGGCGGTAGTATCAATGCACACCTGATCGATACGCTTTAATCCAACCTCCAACGTTTTGTAAAACGACAATTCTTCTTCGCGGATAACTTTTTCAATCAGAATTTTTTGGGTGTTTAATTCAGGAAAAGCAGCTCCCATTTGATGCGCCAGTGTTGGCACAATGCGGTACATGAACGGTTCCTTCAAATTAAGCGATTGGTAACCGTAACGAATGGCCCTTCTTAAAATGCGTCGGATGACATAGGCCGCTCCAGTGTTTCCGGGCAACTGACCATCGGCAATGCTGAACGATATGGTACGGATGTGATCGGCAATTACACGCATGGCAATGTTTACCAATTGTTGTTTTTTGTGCTTTTCCTCGTCTTCAATTTTATATCGGTGACCGCTTAGTTCTTCAATTTTTTGAATCAAAGGCATAAACACATCGGTATCGTAATTACTTTGTTTGCCCTGCAGCACGCGAACCAAACGCTCAAAGCCCATACCGGTGTCAACATGTTGTTTTGGTAATTTAATTAACGAGCCATCGGCTTTGCGTTCAAATTCCATAAACACGTTGTTCCAGATTTCAATTACCTGAGGATCGTCGTTGTTTACCAGTTGGGCACCCGGTACTTTTTTGCGTTCTACGTCACTGCGCCCGTCGTAATGAATTTCGGAGCAGGGGCCACAAGGACCCATATCACCCATTTCCCAAAAATTATCTTTTTTATTGCCGTTTAAAATGCGGTCTTCGGGTATAAATTGTTTCCAGGTATCGTAGGCTTCCTGATCAAATTCAAGACCTTCTTCTTTGCTGCCTTCAAACACGGTTACATAAAGTCGGTCTTTATCAATCTTGTAAACATCGGTGAGCAATTCCCAGGCCCAGCTTATGGCTTCTTTTTTAAAGTAATCGCCAAAGCTCCAATTGCCAAGCATTTCAAACATGGTGTGGTGGTAAGTGTCAACGCCCACTTCTTCCAAATCGTTGTGTTTGCCGCTTACGCGCAGGCATTTTTGGGTATCGGCCACACGTGGGTATTTAATAGGGGAGTTGCCTAAAAAAATGTCTTTAAATGGCGCCATTCCACTATTATTAAACATCAGGGTAGGGTCGCCCTTTACCACCATAGGGGCACTGGGTACAATTTGGTGGCCTTTGCTTTTAAAAAAATTAAGAAATGTTTGACGTACTATATTCGACTCCATAAACTACTAAAAATGAGTGGCGAAGATAGTAAAATAAGGGTGTTTTTAAAAATGGAGTTTTTAAACACCTTTTGAATTTATAAGAAATTAATTGCTAAAAAATTTGTGACTAAAGTGAGATTGGAATTTAGAAAAATTGTCGCAAGTTTTAAGCCACTTCCTTTGTTCAACTGGTGTATAGTTACGTCACATTCTCTTTAATTGTAAGACTAACAAACACAGGTTTAAGTGGTTGTACAATTAAAATAAATTACTAACTTTAGCCAACCCACAACATGGCAAATTTAATAAGACTGCTCATTTTTCTCTTGCTAACCCAGTTCATACAGGCCCAGCAATCGTTAGTAAAACAGTTCGCTGTAACGCGGGATATTTTTGGTACAAGGGTGTTTGTTGAAAACAAGGGACAGTTTGATGTGATGGTCGGGTTTAAGGAAAAGGTTTTGTATGCTTTGGATAACGATGCTGAGAAAATATTTTTTACCAAAAGCGGACTTTATTACGAATTTAAGGAGGAAAAATTATTAAGTGAACGCGAACGCGAAAAACTTGAAGAAGGTAAATTAAAAAAACGGAAGGATGACCGGCCTGTTTATGTAAAATCTACATGGATGAACAGCGATACTGCAAGGGTGAGCATTATTCCCGGCAACAAGCAGCAACATTACGTTACCAGTGGCGGTCCCGAGTGGAATGCCTGCACCTTTAAGAAACTCCTTTACAAAAATGTCTATCCTCAGGTAGATATTGAATACATTATACCCGAAGATCCGGGTACCGGTATTAAATACACAGTAATCGTACATCCGGGTGGCAATGCCGAACAGGTAAAAATTTTATACTCGGGCGATGTTAAAAAACTCCGAAAAACGAAGCAGGGTCAAATTTTAATTACGAGTATAATTAATGAAAGTATTACAGAACACTGTCCTAAAAGTTATTATAATGACAACACGCCGGTTTCCTCTGAGTTTAAGATTACTGGTGATACCGTATCGTTTAATTTTCCGGAAAATCACAACCGAACCAAAACATTGTTAATAGATCCATGGGTGGTTACCACAACAAATCTTTCAACCACTACCGCCGCCTACGATGTGGATTACGACGTGCAGGGTAATACCTACATTTACGGTGGCAAAAACCCATTCAAATTGGCCAAATACAGCAATGGTGGTGTGTTGCTTTGGACCTTTAGCGGCGCACTGCCGGCTTTTGGCTGGGTTTCTGACCCGGAGCCGTATGCAGGTAATTTTTGCATAAATAAATTTAATGGTAAGGCATATATCGGCCAGGGGGTTAACTTGTCAGGTACCCAGGTAATACGACTTAACAGCACTGGTAATTATGATTTTTACATGAGTACCGCCGACTCTATCTATCAGGAAGTGTGGGACATGGCCATTAGTTGTATAACAGGCGAGGTGGTGGCTTTTGGTGGAGGCCACACCTCAAATTTATCAGCGGCCACAATTAGCAACATCACACTTAACCTTGCCTTTGCAACCTTTCAGCCAAGCAACCTAAATCCCAGGCAGGATGTGGCTTCGCATTGTGTTGACGATGCCGGTAATTTTTATGTCTTGTATTCCACCATCGCCAACGCAGCCGTTAACGATAAAATCTGTAAGGTAAACGCTACGTTTAATGGCAATGTTTGGACTCAGCCCTCCGGATTCTTAGCCATGGCTGAGGCAGGTAATAAAACACTTTATGGAGGGGGCGGCGCCACCGATTCAAACGGGCTCAATTGTTTGGCGGTTAATAGTACCTATCTGTATTATTACGATGGTTTAAATCTGGCTGCTTACACAGCCTCAACGGGGGTGATGATTGCGTCAACAACTGTTAATGCGCCAAATTATCGCGAAAGGGGAGGTATTGCCGTGGATAATTGTAATAATCTTTATCTCGGTGGTTTAAATCAGGTGTTAAGGTATCAATTTACAGGTACTGCTTTTGTTCAGCAGACTGCAATTACTTTGGCTGTAAGCAGTGCTACCAACAGTTATGTGTTTGATATAAAGTTAGATAAAAGTGCCGCCATCCTTTATGTTTGCGGGCAAGGATTTGTAGGTACCTATAACGCCTCAGCCACTGCAAATTGTGGAATAAGCTCAAACAGTTGTTACAATTCAAACAATCCGGTTTTTGGTATGAG
>JADLED010000147.1 GCA_020846335.1 Bacteroidia bacterium | reverse complement strand
GTTTTGTGGGTTACTGCTAACATCTGAGGTAACTAAAGACGGATGGTTAACTGAAACTAATTTGTTAAACGATGAGGTGTAGGCCTGGCTGCTGTTTGACTGAAGGGTAGCCACACCTGACCAACCATAGCGATACGGTTTGGATACATTGATTTGAACCCTAACATCGGAGGCCATTTGTTCTGGTTTTTTAAACTCATAACCTGATCTTGGAATTGGAATTGATACCCACATAATGTCGCGTTCAATGGCATTAAATGGTGCTAAACCAATACCGTTCATATTGCTGTATCCATCATCGGTAAAATAGTTTTTAAACACATCCATAATTCTTTGTCCTTTGTCGTAACGGCCAAATCCACCTGGTTTACCATTCAGATCATCATCCCAGCTAAAGTTTTGTGTAGATGAAATCCAGAAGTTGGTAAATATGGAGTTACCACCAAATACATAAACGAAGTGTTTACCTCCCATGGCATAAGGATATGGAGAATTGAGGTTTGAAGTTGGATTCCACATCATGTCATCGCCATTGTTTTCTTTTTGATAGCTGTCTTCGCCAAATGCCATGTTAAGTCTTTCTCCGGTTTCTATGTTGATAGCATAACCCGGGAACCAACCCATACCTGTAGAGGAAATATAATTGGCATCATTTGGATTTGTGCTAACTGCATCACTTGTTGAAATCTCACCATCTTTATTAACCGACTTGTGATTGCGCGGAGTAAAGAAAATGGCATGTCCTTCGCTCAATTGCGATTTTTCCTGCATTTCTAAAACAGGACAACGCGTCCATTTTGATTTATCGCGAGTATAAACCACTAAAACACTGTTTAATTTTCTCAAGTCGGTATTACCACCATCGGGTGAGCTGGTAGTACCCTGACCAGGATGTAATTTTTTAAAGTAGTCGTCCTGATTCCATGCTTTGCCATTAAAACCTGGGCCGCAAAAAATACGAGCAGGATTCCCGCCACTTCCACTGGTTGGGCTTGGAGTAACTGAATGATAAGAAGCGCAGAGAGGGTAAGGTGCCCAGGTTCCGTTCAGTATTTTACCAAACATTTTATTTGGATCGTAGAAGGCCTGAACTTTATTTTCACTGCTAATTTTATAGTAGGCGTCTTCGGCACCTTTTGTATTACCGCTACCTGACAAAATCCAGTTGAAAGGGTTTTCAGTATCTCCATCTCTTACTGAGTTTAACCAGTTGTCGGCACCATTTTCATAAACCATGCTGGCACCCAGTAGTGCACCTGCCTTAGGGCCGGTATAACCTGCACTGTCTGGCGTTAAAATCTGGAAATCTGTGAAACGGTTAATAGACTCACCCGGATCTGGTGCCTGAGTAATATTTAGGGATAAACCTAAATCAGGGAAATAAAATTCGTTACCAACTTTAATGGTTTGATACAAGGAATCCGCAGCACTGAAACTTTTCAGTTCGGTTGGGTAATAGAGTTTACCATTGACCAAGTCTTTTAGTTCCCAGCTTACGGTGTTTACATTTAAAGTTCCAATAATGCCGTTGTATCTTGGAACGCTATTAATGGTTGTATCGTAATCCATTAAATTTCTTTCAGCCCAAGGATTTTTACGGTTGTTGTTATTATTGATGAACCTGAAACTAAAATCAGAATTACGAACATTGAGTGGATCCACAACCTTAATATTTAATGGCCCTTGTGCATTTTCGTAAGTTATTTTGTCAACAAACGAATTGGATGAATTAACAATGGCATCTTCTGAAGTGCGGGTTAATGTGAGCATATTGCCACCATTACCCTGACCTTCAACACGGGTAATTTTTGGTCCAAAACCGTAGAATGATTGTGAGATTGTTCCATCTTTTTCGGCATCGGTATTATGAGGTGAACCGGCAGCGCGTTTTAATTTACGACCTTCCAAATACGGTTTTTTCTGACCTAATGAGTTTTCGTCGGGATTCACAGAGGCAGGAACATCGGCAGCATAACGTAAATACTCATTGTAAGCGTAGGCCACACAAATAAAATAGTATTGCTTGTTATTAATGAGTGTTCTGTTATCCGAAGTGGAAAATGCATCCTGAGTAATTCGGAAAGTTGTGCTAATGCCTTTGTCGGCACCATCCACTTTTACCTTAGGAACAAATCCACCAATTGAGTTATCGGCTTCGTAATTAACCAAACGTCCATGGCCATTGGCCACGTCGCATTGGTAAACCGGGATGGCCTTGGTTCTGTCTTCCAAATCTGTAGAAGTTACCCCGTCGTTTTTAACCTGATACACAATGTATCCTTCAAAACGGTAGGTTTTATCAGGGTTTGATAATTTTGGATTAGATGAAGTCGGATCCGAAATGATGGAAATATCTTCTTCAGCATAATCGTTGTTATAAACTTTGTAGTTGTTCGATTTACCTTTTTCGTTGGTT
Organism: Bacteroidia bacterium; assembly: GCA_020846335.1. Taxonomy (GTDB): domain Bacteria; phylum Bacteroidota; class Bacteroidia; order B-17B0; family Aurantibacillaceae; genus Aurantibacillus. The sequence goes on along the minus strand of JADLED010000147.1, from coordinate 22,019 downwards.
AAATAGAAAATTAGTTCGTTGTTCATTTCCTGAATGGTCATGTTCGGTGCTTCTGGCCCATCAAGCAATTTAAAGCAGTTGTCAAACAAAGCCTGAGCCTTGTCGTCAGCCGAATACAACAATTGTAAGGATTGAATATTACCGCCTTTTGTTGGGCTTTGCGCCCATGGCATACCAAAGGTAATTTCGTTAACTGCACCAGGTTTAAGGGTAAATGGTCCGGCTGATTGCAGGAACCTTCTGTCTCCGGCAAGGTTACCGGCACTTTTTTCAGTCCAACCGGTACCGGCTACGGGGTCACCATCGTAAACAAATGTTACCGGCGATGTTCCACCATAGGCATTGTTACCAAAAGTAAAATAAGAACCGTCTTTCCACTTACCAGTCATATAGTTGTAGAAGTGAATTGAAATTTCGGGATTGGTGGTTTGAGGAGGGAAGGCTCCGATATTATTATTATAGTAAGTAAAGCGGCTCATCTGAATGGTTTCGCCAACTTCGTCAAACTTACCATCCTGGTCATTGTCAAATCCATCGTTAGGGTCGGCCAAAGGTCCTTTAAAAAAGTCGCAACCCAATGATGGCGGATAGTCTAAATATCCATTTGTACCTGCAGCGGTTTCGTCGTAAGTATCGGCATTGTATATATAACCCAAACCTCTTTTAACGTCGCAACCAACATAATCATCCAGATAATATCCTAAATCAGCATCGTTCCAAATCGTGAAGTAAGTGCTGTTTAACTGAAATGACGAACGGTTATGAATTTCATAACTGTAAAATGTCATGTTATTAATTTCGTCGTTTGTTTTAAAAGCAAAGGCCTGTCCTCTCACCTCCACGCCAATAGGCACACCTTGTGTTTCAGTATGAATACCACCATTGTCATTAAACACCCAGAACAAAGTATAATCACCAAACAATTTGGTTTTACAAACGCCTAATTCATCCTTTTCGGCTTTGTTTTGAACGTCATATGCAGGATAATCACCCGCAGATGGATCGTAAACGCCATCGCTGTTATTATCATAAAACGGAGCCAAACGTGCGCCCTGATTCTGGCTAACATCGCCATTACCCGGCCAATTGGCAATATTCGCGGTAATTCCACCACCTGCTACAAAGTTATCTACTTCAGCTCTGGTTATGGCATAGAGGTTGTCAAATCTTGCGCACTGTTCAGGACTGGCAGATGCATTGGTGGTGTCCAATGGTCCTGGCCAGAAATCAATACCGTTCTGACGGTAAGTCATGGCTGCTATTTTTAGCTGCCCACCTGCATCCATACCTCCTAACCAAATTGAGCCGGCAAAGGAGGATGAAACACCCGAGTTGCGGTTTTGCACTGCCGGGATGTAATAATAGGCACTGTTGTTACCGTTCAAATCCCACCACATATCGCCACCACTATAAATGATGGTTCTTACATTGTTGTACCACAATTCCCTACTGGCCTTTGGTGCCGAGCAACTTGCCATAACGCGGTGTCCTGCGCCTGAATTACTTTGCTTTTCTGATGCAGCTTTTTCTCTACCGGTTACGGTGAGACTTGATAGTGCTGCAAGTAAGATTATTGTTTTTTTCATGATAATACTTTTTCTAATTAAAATTCAAACAATACTCCAATACGTATCTGACGTGGAATACTATAGTTACCCGGTACGTTCATTCTGATAGAATATAAATCGCGGAAAGCAATGGCGCTATTGGTAATGGCGAGTGCTGCCTGAGCCTGTGCTGACGAAAGATATCCGTCGTCGTCGGCAGAGCCCGTAAAGTTATAAACGCCAATTATGTTGCGTGTGTTAAATACATTCAGCACTTGTAAGTAAACGTTAAGATTTGCCGTTTTTTTGTTGTCATCTTCTTCTTTACCCCATGTTAAAGGAATGTTTTTGTCAACACGCAGGTTGGTCCTGAAATTCCATGGTTTTGTTGAACCATTGATTTGACCTGAGATGTTTGAACGGCCTCCGCCCAATGGAACCGGTGCGCTCCAGCGTGTATATGGCGAACCTGAATTAAGCAGGAAAGTCATGTTAAATCCAACATCTTCAAACAACTGAACAGTTTTACCTTTTTTGGTTTTAAATGTTGGTCCTTTGTATTCTTTTTTAGCACCAAAACGATAATCGTAATTAAGAACAAAATTGTGGCGCACATCAAAATCAAGTGGTTGCAGAACGCGTAAGTTAGGCTGACCTGATGAAGCCAGATTAGCCCCTGAGTTGGCATTAGAACCCGAACCTTCGGCAAACTGAAGCGTGTAATTAAACTTGAAGCTGGAACCACCGGTTCTGCGATAATCGAGTGCAAAGGATAGACCTTTAACCGTTGAGAAATCGATGTTGTCGTACTGAATGTAGTTTTTTGGATAGGCACCAACAATTATTTTTTGGTTAATGAGGTTACGGTTTTCTTTGTAGAAAGAAGTAATGGTCATTGAGGCACTTTTTCTTTCATTTAATACCTGAGAGAAACCTAACTCATAATCCACTGTTTCCTGCGGACGCTGATTAGGGTTGGTAACCAATGGAGTGGTACTTGAAGCGTTCATAAAGTAGTAGTCGAGAGGGCTTAGCTGACTGCCCGTTGGGCGTTGCACCAATTTGTCGTAGTGGGCAAAAAAGTTAGCCACATCGGAAATAGGGAATGAGAAGGCAACACGCGGCATAGGGTTAATAGCCGCCTTGTAAGTAGTGAAAGCGTTGGCCGACATTTTTTGATCGTAGTTGGCATTATCTTTATACAACGGAATTGGACGACCATCAGAAGAAGCAATCAGGTTAGGGTCTGAAATTTCGTTACCTTCTGAATTATACCAGATATCGCCGGAACGGAAACCTTTAATAGACAATGGTGATTTGCCTCCTTGCGGATTCTGAGCTACATAAATAGCAGCGTCTTTTGAAATGTTGGCAGGAATGTTTTCGGTAAAGCCTGCAGGTAAATTACTTAACGAAGAAAGATCGCTTACCTTGGCCAATTCGTGTAAGGCGTATTTATCTTTTAGCACCGGCTGGTTGGCGTCATAACGGTCAACCCTTAAACCTACCAAAAACTTAATGTCTTTGAAGTCGAACTTATCCATAATGTAAACCGATGAATAAATTGGCTGGAACGAACCAATTGGAAGAAGGTTTCTGCCATTAGCATCTTTGCTTTCCAAAAACTCTTTAATGTTTGCCTTACCAGTGGTTAATTTTCCCTGAGGACTGTAACCGCTATAAGAAACCAAATTAGCCGAACTTGTTAAACCTAATAAATCGGTAGTGCTGAACATATCTAAACTCAACTGAGAAGGGTCAAGTGCATCCGTATTCACAAAACCTGTATAGTTTTTTGGCAGTCCGAGTTTGTCGAGCAATTGCTCTGAAAACTGCGACTGTTTACTTTCCTGATATAAGTAGTTGAAGTAGTAATATGGCACCAAACCCGATAGTTGGCTATTTAAAACAGGGTTGGATTTATCTAGCTCAGTGGTGTGTTCATTCGCAATCTGGCGCATCCTGGTCCACAAATCACCGGCATTAACCCCGTAGTAACGGTTCACGCGTTGGTCAAATTCCAAACCAACTGTTAGTGCATGACTTTTTACGTCTGCATTAAAACTGGTTGCTATACGAAATTGAGTATTTTGAGTACGACTGCTTCCATTAGGATAGGTACCGAAGTTGGTGTAAAGACCGTAAATACTTTGTGGTGAATCGCCGTTTAAAAGGCCGTTATTACCCTGAAAATAATTCATGCTTAAGGCCAGTGGGTTTGCCTGCGATACAAGATATGTGTTATACAAAGTAGCGTCGGTGTTAATGTTAGCTGCGGTGTATTTAACCGGCAATTCTGTACGTCCGTTGTAGGTGTAAGAATTAATTGCTTGTCCATTGATATTGTAATCAGGGGTGTAAGCGTAATTGTAAGCAAAGTTTTCTTCGAAGAAGGTTCTGTCAAATTTACCTACATAACCGTAGTTGAAATAGTCGTCCTTATGCACGGCACTTTGAGAAACGCCGGTAATTTTTTCGTAGCTCATTAAAAATTTAAAGAAGGCGTTAGAAACAACAGATTGGGTTTTATCCTTGTTCGCGTTGGCATTGCCAAACTTTTGCGTCCAAGAAATGTTCCCTCTCATGTTTTTGCTAATACCAATACTATTGTTTGCAGAATTAAAAACCTGATTGGCAGTTCCGGCGTTGAATGCATCGCCGTATTCATAAAAGCCACCCAAAGTGATGTTGGTGTTAGGTGTTGGTGCGTAATCTATTTTTGCATTTATTGAAAGTGCTCTTGCTACTGCATTTGGACGGTATCTTTGTGTGTACATATCGTCTTTGGTAACAAACTCTGAGGCACGAAAAAACCCGGTACCTGAGCGCGATGGAATTAAAGGTTGATCTTTAATTTCCTGCAATTTATCTGCCTTTAAAACGTAAATGGGAACAAATGAAGGGTTAGGTTCCTTAATGTAGTTACCCTGACCCGAAACGAAGAAACCTAAAACGGTACGGCGTGTTGAATCGTGTTTTTTGTAGATTGGTCCACCTACGCTAAAACCTAATAAGTTGTATCCGAATTTGTCGGTTAATTGCGAAGAAACCAACTCTACCCCTCCAAAATATTTTGATTGTGGTCCCCTGGTTGAAATAGAAATAGCACCTGAAGTAAGGTCACCATAGTTTGCAGGAACACCGCCTGTAATAACGTTTAATTGCTCGATGGAACCTTGTGGTAAGTTTGGTTTACCAAAAACTTTTACACCGTCAACAAAGTAAGTGGTATTGCCTGAACGGCCACCACGCACATTCAGCGCACTGCCCTCGTCTGTTTGATAAACACCTGCAGTTGTAGCCGCCACAGAGTTAACGTCTTTGGAGGCCAGATTTTGGTATTCTTCACGCGTTACGGTTTGTCCTGACTTAGTATCCGGGTCGATGAGTGGAACCATGTAGCTCACAACTTCCACTTCATCCAACTTTACACCTTCACCATTCGATAAACCAATGGTAACATAAGCTGTTTTTCCCTCACCCACAACTACACCAGTAATTTCGGAAGCCTGATAACCCACGTAAACACCTTTAACAGTGTACTTGCCAGGAGCCAGTGGTTTAATGGTGGCTTCACCATCCATGTTGGTGGTGGCAACCCCCACCTGAACGCCATCTTTGTAGGCCACAATGTTTGCAAAAGGTATCGCTTCTTTGGTCGTTTTATCTTCGAGTTTTACCTTAATACCCCCGTTATCATTTTGAGCGAGAATCGATTGACTCATCAGAACGATCCAAACCACAGCTAGATAAATTTTCTTCATATATGTTAAATTACCTTAATTTCAATTAATTGTGAAGCCTTAAATTTATAAACCCTCACGTTATCAAGCAAAAAAAAATACTCCTTTTTTATTAAACCTATGGTAATCAGTAGTTTAAACTTCCCCGCGGTTTTCTTTGCCTGTTTTGTTAATCTAAAGTTAAGGGTATAGAATTTAAACAAAATTAACAGCTTGTAAACTGGTTTTGTGAAGTTGATAAGTGGTTAAAAAAGGGGGGTAAATGGTTTTTATGTTTTGGGCTTTATTTCTTTTTTCGGAACCAACGTACCAAAAAAAACTCGCGGCTATTGTTGTTGTAACGTGTTGCGCTTTTTCGGCTTTTTTTCATCCGCTTGCGCACTGTTTTTGTTTGGAGGCGTTTGTGATAGGCTTTAATGGCCTTGCGTTCGGCTCTTTCTTTGCGGCGCAGTTCGCGTTTCTCCATCCTAATCCGGCGATTGGATTTGAGTTCCATTTTAATGGTGTTTGTTTTGGGCCCTGTGCCTTTCTCCTGAGCGCTTGCCTGAAGGCTAAAAACACTGAGCAAAAACACAATAATTATGTGCCTACATAACATTATTTGTCGTAACGAATCACCTCTACCCCAAATCGTTTCAGAAAATCAACACCTTCGTCGGTGGGCAAACCTTTAAAATTGGCGTAGCTGTGTTTGTAATACACTTTTTTAATTCCGGTGGTATAAATAACCCTTGCGCAGGCGATGCACGGTGATAGCGTTACATAAAGTGTGGTATCCTGAATACCGACGTTGTTTTTTGTGGCGTACAAAATGGCGTTTTGTTCTGCATGCAAGGCAAGCGAACAACTGCCTTTACTGTCGCGCGGGCAACCGGTTTCAGGAAATTCCTCATCACAATTATGCGTACCGGCCGGCGGACCATTATATCCTAAAGAAACAATTCGGGTATCTTTGGTAAGCACCGCCCCCACTTGTGCTTTCACACAATGTGAACGGAGGGCCAGTTTTTCTGCCAGTTCCATGTAGATATCGTCGAAGGATGGTTTGGTCATTGAGTTGAGAGTTTAAAGTTGAGAGTTCAAAGTTTAAAGTTGAGAGTTCAAAGGTCAAAGTTGAGAGTTCAAAGTTTAAAATTGAGAGTTTAAAGTTGAGAGTTAGTTTTGAATTTATACGGCCTCGCTGACAACTTCTTTTACATCGTCGGGGAGCAAGCGTTTGAGTAAGGCTTCTATTCCAGCTTTTAAGGTCATGGTGCTGCTTGGGCAACCGCTACAGCTACCGCGCATTTGCACGGTTACAATTCCGTCTTTAAGTTCTTTAAAGGTTATCAGGCCACCGTCTTGTTCCACGGCCGGTCGTATGTATTGTTCCAGCACTTCTATTATTTTGTTTTCCACTTCGTTGGCCGGTGCATTGTGGTGCGTGTTTACCGAAACGGTTTCTTTAAAACTATTGTCTTTTGGCATTTCGCGCTTCGGCAATTTTGTAATTATGGCATTGCCGTCGTTAAGGTATTGGGTAATAAATACTCTGAGTTCGTCTCTGATTTCCTCCCACTCCAACTGATCGTGTTTGGTAATGGTAATAAAATTGGAAGCCAGAAATACTTTTTTAACGAATGGGAATTCGAATAGTTTTTTAGCTATTGGTGCATCGCTGGTTTCGGAGGCATTGTTGTATTCGGCACTCGCGCCACTAACTAACAATAATTTATTGGCAACAAATTTTAAGCTCGACGGATTAGGTGTTTCTTCGGCGTAAATAATGTATGGAATTTCCTGAATGTTCATAATTTGAAATGTAAAAATACAAACTAATTGTGGAAGTGTGTGAAAGGATTGAAGGGAAGTGGAGGGGCGAATGGGACGGGAGGGATTGAAGGGATTCAAGGGATTGAAGAGAGGGAAGGGACTCAAGGGATTGAAGGGAGGGAAGGGATTGAAGGGACCGGAAGGACGGAAGGGACGGAAAAATAGATGCAAGAGACAAGATGCAAGAAGCAAGAGACAAGAAACTAGATTCAAAATTCAAGGCTCGAAATACTAAGAACTAATCACTAAAAACGTAAAACCTTAGTGACCCTGCGTGGCCTTTGTGGTAAAGAGAAACAAGAAGCAAGCTAAGTTATTGGAATTGATTTAACTCTCCTTTTTAATTGTCGCAACTACATATTTTATTTCGGAATAGGTAATGTGTTCGGGTAAAGCATTTTTTACGGGATTTAGACCAAGGGCCGGTTCAAATTTTTCGAGGGCCAACTTAATCATTTCCTGCTTTTCTTTGTTTACCAGTGTATCTATTGAAATAATTCCTTCGGCCACATAGGGCACTAAGTGACCTTCTACCGTGGTTTGTGCAAAGCCCCGTTGTTTGGCGATTTCGGCCAAAGTTAATCCTTGTTTAAACAAGGCAAAAGTTTGCTCACGTGTGTTAACCTTTTTTGTTATTGTTTTTTCGTGCGCTAAATCGTCGGTGCCATAATCCTGTTCTGTCAGCACTTCTTTGGTCTTTTTTTTCTTGCCTTTTTTTGCCGGCATCGCAATCATGTTTGATTCTAACTGCTCCTCACTCATAAAGGTTCTAATTTCTTTAAGAAAATCCTCCCCATATTCCTGCGCCTTTGCCTGCCCAAATCCCGAAATCTGCATTAGTTCCTGTTCGTTGGTGGGTAAGTAATTTACCAGTTCGGTGAGCGATTTATTATTGGCCACCAAGTAAATGGGTTTGTGATCTTCGTTGCAAATGCGATCGCGAATGAGCAACAATTTTCTGAACAAGGCCGGGTATTTTACATCGGCACTTACCTTGCTGTTTTTTGCACTGGCATACACCGAAACTTTAAAATCGGGATACACGATGCCCAATTTTTGTTTTATGAATGCGTTGAAATTAAATCCAGCGAAACAGGATTTAAGCAATTGTTGTTTGGTAAAAAGTTGCTCAAACAGTTGTTGTAACAAAGGCGATAATTCATCCGCTATTATTTTACTTTCGGTAAAAAGTGTGCAGTTTTTTAATTGTTGATTCAGCTTAATAAGCTCTGGTTCAAAATAGGCCGATGCCTTGGCAATTCGCTCATTCAGAACTTTGTCTGTTTCCAAATCAGTGGCTGAATTTAGCAAACCACCTAATTGATTCCTGAATTTTTGTGCCACCTCGTTCAGGCTTTCAAGGTCTTTAAAAAATGCATCTTCCCAGGTAACTCCATCTGCATTTATTTTGGTTTTATTAATGTGGATGATTCCACCCACCTCTGTGCGGTTACTTAGTACCTCACTAAAATCAAACAAACTCAAAAGTAAATTGCCCATGTATGCCCTGCGCGAATTGGTATAAATGGTATTGATTTCGTTCTCGTTCTGGCGGGTTGCCGAAAAGTTAAGAATGTTATTATCATTCATTAAACTACGGGCACTAATTTTAGAACTAAAAGTTAAGCCATTTAAGCTACGACAGCGGCTCAGAGCCACATACACCTGTCCGGCACTAAACGATTCGGCGGCATCTATAATCAATTTATCAAAGGTAAGACCCTGACTTTTGTGAATGGTAATGGCCCAGGCCAAACGAAGCGGGTATTGAATAAAAGTGCCCAAAACATCTTCTTCGAGGTGTTTGGTAGCTTTGTTAACGCTATATGCTACGTTGGACCAGGTTTCGGGAATTACTTCAATTTCGAACTTATCTTCGTTGCACTTCACTTTTATAACATCATCGTCCACAAAAGACACCACACCTATTTTACCATTGTAGTAATTTTTTTCGTTGTTATTTTTCAGAAACATTACCCGGGTTCCCTTTTTTAGCACCAGTTCTTCATCGGCAGGAAAGTTTTTGTCAGAAAAAACACCCTCGCAGCGGCATTTGAATTTATAGGCTTTTCCGGGCAGTGCATCCAGATTGCGTGTATTTATTTCGTCGGCTTTGCGGTTGTGTGTGGTAAGTGTAATGTTTTCCTGATAGTCGTTTTGCGTTATGCTGTCACGAAATTGCTGATTGAGTAGATTCAGGCTTTGTTCATCCAACACATTGTTGCGAACTTTATTCAGTAAATCAATAAAAGTTTGTTCGTTTTGCCTGTAAATTTTATTGAGTTCGATGTAAACCGCCGGATTGTTTTTTATGACAAGGCTTTCGAAAAAGTAAGGGCTTTGATACACCTTGTTAAGCAGGTTCCATTCTTCGGATTGCACCACTGGTGGTAACTGGTGCATGTCGCCAATTAACAGCACCTGAACGCCACCAAACGGTTGCTGCCACTTTTTACGTGTTTGCCTAAGTGTTACATCTATCTGATCCAGCAAATCGGCACGCACCATGCTTATTTCATCAATTACGAGAAGTTCCAGGTTACGAAAAATGGCCAATCGCTGACTATTGTATTTAAGAGCGGGTAAATTATTTTTTGAATAATCGATGTTGTTGGTTTGATTGAGCACCGGTAAAAAAGGCGCAAACGGGAATTGAAAAAACGAATGAATGGTGGTGCCACCCGCGTTGATTGCTGCCACACCAGTAGGTGCCACAATGGCTATTTGTTTAAAAGTGTTTTGTTTAATGTATTTGAGCAGAGTTGTTTTTCCGGTTCCGGCTTTTCCGGTTAAAAAAACAGGGCGATTGGTGTGGTTCACAAAGTTGAGTACCTGTTCGAACTGTGGGTTAATTTCGATATCGTTCATAAACCACAAAGTAAATTAAATTATTTTAAATAGGAAGGCTCCCTCTTAGCGAACTCTTCCCTAAATATTTTAGGTAGCGGCAAGTTTGTTTTCTTAAATTATTTGGTTTAATTTTAATTTAACTAATAAAACACCTATTTCATGAAAACAAATTACAAAGACATTGTTCTTGCTTTATTTTGCATGACATTGGCCGGCGGTGCCAAGGCACAATGCGGTACAGCAGTCACCGGAGGTTCTTCTTCCAATTTATTTACACATATCAGAAATTCCACCAATCCTGTGGCGGCTGATAAGGTGTTGAATACGGTTGTTTTTATTCACCGCAACAATGCCGGTGCTTTTGGTGGAAACTCAGGGCAATTACGTTACGATGTGTCGTTTAATGCCGGCACTACGTGGACACTTAATCAAGGCATTTTAAATCCTTTAACCACCAATTTAGGCCGTTACCCAAACGTTGCCATTTATAATCCGGCCTCTAATGCCACTCCATCAAGTGCTTATCTGGGTTATCTGGCAGCTACCATAAACGCCACTACTTCTGCCTGGAATGGTGTGGTAACGGGTGTAAGGCAACTCAATGGCAGCGGCAATACTGAAAATTACAACCAACCGGTTACCAATCCACAACTTATTGCCCACTCTCTGGTAAAAGGTGCTCCGGGCATATTTTGGTCGGTGGATGCTTTATTCAATGGCTCAAACATAACCGGCTTTACCATCTACAAGGGTCAATGGAATAATACCAGCAACGATATTGTTTGGGCGAATAACTTTACGGTAACACCTAGTTTTAATACGGGTTTCTCCTCTATTCCACAATTAGGCGATTACAACATTGCTTTCGATCCCACAGGAACTTTTGGCTGGTTTAGTTTTTTGGGTCATGTTAGCCCCGGACCAAGTAATTATGCCTTGTATCCTGTGTTTTACAAAACCACGAATGGTGGCACTACATGGACAGGACCTTTTCAGGTTGACCTGAACACATTTTCTTGTTTAACCGGAAACATTTCGGGAACCAATGTTTTAACCACCAATTTTGAACACGATTTAACAGTGGATGTGAATGGCAATCCTCATTTGTTCACTACCATTTGCAACGGCAGCAATGCCTACGGAGTTTACTACACTCAATGGCACCATGTTTACGATATTACCATGAAAAATGGCTTATGGGTGGCCTATGATGTGGCAAATGTAATGGCAGGGCGAGGAACCTTTGGGACATCGCCTAATATTACCACTCAGGACATGTCGCCACAGGTGAGCCGCAGTGCAGATGGCACCAAGGTGTTTTTTACATGGACCGACAACAGTTCCTACACACTGGGGCAGGCCAATCAAACGCCCAATTTATTTGGTAAAGGTTATAATGTGACTAACAATACCTGGACCTCTTTGAAGGATTTTTCCTCATGTAATTCTTCTGTAGCAGGGCAAATAATGGTACCGCATGTGGCCGCCGAAGTGTTGGAACCTGTTACTAATCAATTTAAACTGGCGCCGGTGTATGGTGTTATGACTTCGCTTGACCCGGCTTTAACCGCTAATTTTAATTTTTTAGACAACGTAACATTCAGCACCAGTGATTTTACCGTTAATCCTCCTGCGAGCCCAACCATCGCGATTGCGCAAGGTACCAACGTGCTGCTTTGTCCTAACAGTACAATCACCATTAATCTGAGTGGTCCCGCGGGCCAGGCTATCTGGAGCAATGGCGCCACTACTTTAAGCACCAGCATAAGCAGTCCTACTATCAGCACCTACTCGGTAATTGCCCAACAAAACTGTAATGTTGGCACAGCTTCCATTTCAGTTACCAATATGTCCGTTACTTCCTCGGGACCCAGCGCTTCGGTGTGTATTGGAAACAGCGCCACCCTTACTGCAAGTGGAAATGCGCTTACCTATAGCTGGATGCCCGGCAATTTAACGGGAACCAGTGTGGTGGTAACAGCTTCCAATGTGCCTGTTTATACACTAACAGCCGGTGGCAATGCCAATTGTGTGATTACCGACACAGTTAGTTTAGGTATTTTTCAATTACCTACAGTAACTATTGCGGGTACAAATTCGTTGTGTTATGGTTCTGTTTTATCTTTAACAGCAAGTGGCGCTGCTACCTACACCTGGAGCAATGGCAGTCAGGGTGCAGTTTCTACCACAACACCCAATAACAGTACCAGCATTATATGTTTTGCAGACGATGCCAATGGTTGTCAGAATTCAAATACGGTAAACATTCAGGTGTTGCCTGTGCCAACCATTACTGCGGTGAGCGATAAAACAGTGGTATGCAGCGGCGGCAACATTATTTTATCGGTATTGGGTGCCAGCACCTATTCGTGGAGTACCGGCTCAACAAATGCATCTATAGGCGAGAGCCCAACTGTGACAACTGTTTATACGGTAACCGGGTATGATGCCAACTTATGCAGCGACACCAAAACAGTTTCGATATTGGTAAACCCTAAACCCACCATTGTTGTATCTTGCAACCGCCCTGTAGTGTGTGTGGGCGAAAAAGCCATTTTAACAGCCACGGGTGCCGCAAGCTATTTTTGGAGCAACACCGCAACTGCCAGCACCATACAGATTGCACCTAACAACACAACCACACTTAACTATGTAATTACCGGAACATCTTCGGCAGGCTGTGTAAATACGGCTACTTACACGCAAGTGGTTAGTGCCTGTACCGGTTTAGCAGGATTAAGTACAACTGCTGAAATTATCAGTGTGTATCCAAATCCAAACAACGGTAGTTTTGTTATTAAGGGTCTGTCTTCAGTTAAACTTACTTTGGTAAACGAACTGGGTGAAATAATAAAACGAATTGATTTTGATGGCAGCACTGGTGAAGTATGTGAGCTGAATGGATTATCCAGTGGAGTATATTTTATCGTTGGCATTAAAGATTCGGTGGTTATTAAGCAGAAGATTATAGTGAGTAAATAGGGGTTTCGGCTTAACGTAGCGTAAATTTCAAGTTTACCCGAATAGCAGTAGATTTTTTAGGCTTATTCTTAATTGCCATTTAATAACTTTCTACCTATTACAAATTAAATATTTTGCAACTTTCACGCCCTTCCAGAAGATGAAACTGGAAGGGCTAAGTGAAGAGTTTGGGCTTTATTGAACAGGAAAATGGAGTCTTAATTTTTAAGCAAAGCCAACACATAATTCTTCTGACCATAACTAAGATTTACAAAATAAATTCCTGCTGCGTATCCACTCAAATCGATGCCATCCAATTCAGAATCTGATTTTATCAAATCGTAGCCATTAAGCATTTGCCCAATATTGTTGTAAACCAAAATTTTTACCTTTTCACCAGTTCGAACACCATTCATTTTTAAATTAAATAAACCAAAGGAAGGGTTAGGATAAATTTCCGGTTTAAATGAGGTTTGGGTTTCAGTGGTATTAACCAATCCCGTGCATTCCGAAACTGACTGGGTAACAATCGCAGTTGCACTGCACCCATTGGCATCTTCTCCGGTTACATTAATAGTGCTTGTAACAAGCGGACTAATTGATAATGTTGGTGTGGTTGCACCAGAACTCCATGTATAGTTAACTGCACCACTCACTGATAGTGTCGCCGATTCGCCAACACATAAAACTGGTAGCACGCCGCTTACACTGAGGGTTGGAACCGGATTTACAGAAAGTGAATAAACAGCCGAGTTACTGCAATTTCCTATTGAACCCGTTACCGAATACACTGTGGATGAGCTTGGAAAAACCTGAATTGTGGAAGTGCCTGCGCCGGTGTTCCACACATAATTTTGTGCACCATTGGCTATTAAGGTGGCCGGTGCGCCACTGCATACAAATTGAGTGTTTGCCGAAATCAACACCGTTGGGCTAGGATTAACAGCCAGGGTAAATGTGGCAGAATTACTGCACGTTCCACTTGCACCGGTAACGGAATAGACCGTAGTTACCAATGGCGATGCTGCCAGTGTGTTTCCGGCGGCACCAGTATTCCATGTATAGGAAGCGGCGCCAGATGCGGCAAGCACAACACCTGAACCACTACACACTGCCGATGCTCCGCTAATACTAACTGGCAAATTATTGGTTACGGTAATGGCTGCCAGCGCAGTGTTACTAGCCACACAGCCCACCGAGCTGCTCCCTGTTACCGAATAAACGGTTGAAACAAGCGGCGAAACAACCGGGCCACCATTCAAATACACGTAACTATTGGCTCCTGATGGATTAAGCGTGAACGTAGTGCCGGGACAAATAGTTGTTCCGGGAACAGAAATGGTTGGACTTTGGTTTACCGTTACAGTGCAAACTACCGGCAATGCCGGGCAACCCTGACTGCTTGTGCCGGAAATTGTATAAGTAGAGTTAAGCAGAGGTGATACCAAAGAAGTACCACTGCTAAAAGTATAGGTGTTTGCGCCACTGGGGTTCAATGTATATGTTTGACCTGAGCAGACACTTCCACTTGCAATGGTAAGAGTTGGAGTTGTGGCTACCTGAACAGTGCTTACAACTATCTGAGAGATACATCCTAAAGAATTGGCACCGGCAACTGTATAACTACTGTTAGTAGATGGGCTTACAATTGTGCTTCCACCCTGAATGGTGTAGGTCGTGGCGCCGCTGGGTTGAATGGTGAATGCATTGCCCGAACAAATTGAACCGCTGTTTACCGAAACTGAAGGCGTTGGGTTAACGGTAACAGAAAAAACCGAGGTATTGCTACAGGAACCACTGGCACCAACCACTGAGTAGGTAGCATTAGCAGATGGCGTGGATGAAATAGAAAAACTGTTTGAACCCGTGTTCCAGGTGTAGGACGAGGCTCCCGTGGCAGTAAGGTTTAAAGTCTGTCCGTTGCAAATAACTGAACTGCCGGCAATTCCCACAAGCAGACTGTTGGTTACCGTTACAATTGCCACCGCTGTGTTGGTGGCTACACAACCTGCCGAACCGGTACCAATTACCGAATACGATGTTGTGGCAGCAGGAACTACCACTGGCCCGCCATTAAGGTAGGTATAGGTGAATGCACCGCCGGGAATGAGTGTGTAGGAATTACCCGGACAAATTGCGCCGCTGTTAATGATGATGGTTGGCGAAGCACTGACAATGATGTTGGAAGTGGCCGTGGTTGCCGAAACGCAACCAAAAGAATTTGTTCCACTAACGGAATAAATGCTGCTGGATGCTGGTGAAATGATGTTACCAACTGTTCCTGTTGCCGCGCTTATAGTATAGGTATTGGCTCCGGAAGGAACAAGTGTAAATGAATTACCCGAACATAAACTACCACTGTTAACCGAAACAAGGGGGAGTGGATTAACGGTTACGTTAGTCAATGCTGGTTGAGAAAAACAACCCTGTGTGTTCACTCCTATAACCGAATAGGAGGTGCTGATTGTGGGCGACACTCCCGCGATTCCTCCCTGAATGGTGTATGCCACAGCGCCCGATGGCACAATGCTAAAACTTCCACCGGAACAAATACTTCCACTATTAACTGTGATTGTCGGGTTGCTGTTAACCGTAATGTTGGCAGTGGCTGTGCTTGCACTCAAACATCCTGCTGTACTTGTTCCGGCAATTGTATATGAAGCTGAGCTTGCCGGTGATACAGCAAAACTACCGCCCTGTATGCTATAGGTGAAGGCACCAGATGGCGATATGGTAAATACGCCTCCACTGCAAATTGTGCCATTGCCCACAGTAATAGTTGGATTATTATTTACAAGGATAGAAGCGGTGGCTGTGTTATTACTCAGACATCCCTGAGCGCTGGTGCCACTTAAGGTGTATGATGAACTGATTAGAGGTGCAATAACAAACAATCCGCCATGAACCGTGTAAGTGGAGGCGCCAGAGGGATTTAAAGTAAAGCTGCTTCCCGAACAAATTGAACCACTGTTAACTGAAATGATTGGGCGGGGATAAACGGTGATGCTTGCTGTGGCCGGTGTTTGTGCAACACAGCCCTGGGCATTGGAACCCGTTATGGTGTAAACTCCGCTGGCTGTGGGCGTTACAATAGAAGTTCCTCCCTGTATCGTATAGGTAAGCGCACCTGATGGTGAAAGGGTAAAACTATTACCAGCACACAAACTGCCGTTGCTAACTGTAATGCTTGGTGTTGCTATTACGTTAACCGATGTAGTGGCTGGCATGGAAGCCAGACAACCCGCAGCATTTGTTCCGGTTACAGTATAGGCAGTACTGGCTGTTGGGCTTACCACATAACTTCCGCCTTGCACGGTATAGGTGTTTGCACCGGAAGGGCTAATGGTGAAACTGTTGCCCTGACACACAGTGCCGCTGTTTACTGTAATGGTTGGCGTATTACTAAGTATTATTGTAGATGTTGCAGGTGCATTCGCCACACATCCGGCGGCACTGCTGCCTGTAACGGTGTAGGTGCTGTTGACGGTAGGGCTAACGATAAAACTGCCAGACTGTATAGTGTAGGTATTTGCACCAGTTGGAACTATTGTAAAATTTGCCCCTGGACAAATGCTTCCACTGTTTACACTAATATTGGGTAAAGGGTTAACTGTTACATTGCAAACCGCTGCAGAGACAGAAACGCAACCGGCAGTGTTTGTACCGGCTACGGTGTAACTGCTTGTGGCTGTTGGTGAAACTACTGAGCTACCACCCTCAATGGTATAAGTAAAAGCCCCTGTAGGATTTATGCTGAAATTAATTCCCGCACACACCGAACCACTGTTTACTGTAATTGTTGGCGATTGTATTAATGCAACGGAAGCCGTGGCTGTGCCAACACTCAGACATCCCAAACTACTTGTACCTGAAACGGTGTAACTAGTGCTAATTGTAGGACTGACTACTGAACTGCCACCCTGAATGGTGTAAGTAGAAGCACCCGAAGGAAGGATACTAAAACTACTTCCTGAGCAAATTGAACCGCTGTTAACAGTAATAGTAGGATTAGTATTTACCGTAACAGTGGCTGTGGCAGTATTAAGTGAAGTGCATCCGCCAGAACTTCCTTTTACAGTGTAGTTGCTTGTCGCAGATGGACTCACAACCGAGGCTCCACCCTGAATGGTGTAAATTGTAGCGCCCGATGGCACAATGGTAAAACTGTTGCCTGAACAAATACTGCCACTTGTAACCGATACTGTAGGGCGTGGATTAACATAAACTGTCATAGTTACCGGCTGTGAAAGACAACCGTTTATGTTTTCACCTATAATTGTGTAAGTGCTTGTGATTGTTGGTGTAACAAGCGGACTAACATTTCCGGAGTATGTGTAATTGAAGGCTCCGGAAGCCTGTACCACGTATGGAGCACCCTGACAAATGGTACCGTTTGGCACTGTGATGGTTGGTGAAATTCCTATTGTGACTATACTGGTGGCGGTGTTTACACTAATGCAACCAGCACTACTGGCTCCTCTTACTGTGTAATTGGTTGCGCTTGCAGGACTCACGATTGCACTTCCACCCTGAATGGTATAGGATACTGCACCTGTTGGGCTTATTGTAAAATTTTGGCCTGTACAAATGGAGCCACTGTTAACGGCAATCGTTGGATTGCTGAGCACCGTTACACTTGCAGTTAACGGTATCTGGCTTTTGCAGCCGTTGGCACCTGTGCCTGTTATGGTATAGGTTGTATTTAAAAGTGGGGCTACCACAGCGCTGCCTCCCTGAATGGTATATGAAGCGGCGCCTGTGGGTGTAAGAGTAAACGAATTGCCTGTACAAATGGTGCCATTGCTCACACTTATTGCAGGATTTGGATTAACTGTAATACTCACTGCTGTGCGCGTTACACTTTCGATGCAGGTAAATGCCGAAGCATAAAATGTATAAACTCCTGTTGCGAGAGTTGGTGTTGCAAAACTATTGCCCGTAAAAAGTGGAGTTGTGCCTGTGGCAGCGTTGTACCAGTTAATACTGGCTGTTCCATTTGTAGCAGTTAGTGTTGTGGAATTGCCTTCGCACACAGTGAGGCTGGCTATTGGCGTGGTATTGCCGGGTGAGGCTGGGAAAGAACAATCAATTAATTTAGCCAGAAATGCATCGCGTGCTCCGGCGTAAGAGGGTTGGTGCCCGTTGGCCGAAGCCATTCCTGAAGGTGAATTTGTTTCGCCAGCAAGGAAAATGTTGCCAGAGAGACTTTCTACTGCGCAGGAGTGTGCATAGTCAGTACCTGTGCTTCCGTAATACGTGCCAAAACCGCGAACACCTGAAGCATCAAACTTTGCAACAAATCCATCTGAAGAACCCACGTAGGCAGTTTGAAAACTTCCCAGGGTGCTAACAACACCTACTGAGGCACTTCCTGCGCGACCACACAAATACACATTATTACCTGCATCGGTGGCACAGTCTTCGCCATATTCTATTGCTGCGCCGCCATAAAATGTTCCCCACTGACGGACGCCTGCAGCATTAAATTTTACCAAATAGGCATCGGTAGAACCACCGCTGTTTGGCTGATGACTGGAGGCGGTAGCTATAGCAGTGCCGGAAGAAGCAGTGTATCCGGCGAGGTAAATATTGCCCGAGGCATCTGCGGCGCAACTTAATGCCTGGTCGGCGGCAGAACCTCCATAATAAGTGGCCCACTGCCGAACGCCTGAAGAATTGAATTTAGCTAAATAGCCATCGTAAGTGCCACCACCGTGGGAGCCTTGATGGGCGGTGGCTGTAGCAATAACAAGGGTGTTGGTGGAACTTGTGGTTCCTGAAAGATATACATTGTTGGAGGCATCGGTGCAGCACCTGGCATCGTATTCAACCCCTGTGCCACCATAAAATGTACCCCACAAGCGGGCTCCGGCCGAACTGAATTTAACCAGAAAAGCATCGGAAGTTCCGCCTCCACATAGTGGCTGAAAACCTCCTGAAGTGGCAATGGCATTGCTGGATGCAACACAATTGGTTATACCTGTTATGTACACATCCTGATTGCTATCGGTAGCCACTGAGTATCCAACTTCTCCCTGACCTGAACCATAGTAAGTTCCCCAGATTCTTGTTCCTGATGAATTAAATTTTACTAAAAAGGCGTTGGTGCCTCCCAATGTGGAAGCAAGAAAACTTCCAGGTGTTGCTATCACAGTTCCATTGTTACCTGCTGTTTCTCCGGTTAGGTAAACATTACTGCTTAAGTCGGTAGCGCAGGACAAGCCTGAATCGTAACCGGGGCCACCATAATAGGTTGCCCATAAACGTATTCCTGCTGAATTAAATTTTGCAAGAAATGCATCGCCTATTCCACCGCCAAACGATGATTGATGCGCCCCTGTGGTGGCAATTATGGTGGATGTTGGGGCACCTGTAACTCCTGCCAGATAAGAGTTTCCGGTAGCATCTACCGCAGTGCCATAACCATAATCCCAGGCGCCTGTGGTGGTGGCATCGCCGTAGTAGGTGCCCCAGGCCCTTACCACAGGGTCGATGATTAATTCCTGCAAGGTATCCACCTGTTCAATGTCAAACCCAACTCTGTTATTATTAAGTGTCCACTTAGCGTGTAGTTTAACACCGTTTTGGAAAACGACTGGGGCTTCTTCTTCAATTTTACCGAGTGGGGTATTTATAAGTAATGCGCCATTGCTTTGTAAACTAATGTTTTGCGCACCCTCTATCTTGAATTTAATTTGTTTGTAGTTGCCCCCGGGATGAACGATGTAGTCGTACTTTAGATTGCCTTGCACCTGATAATAGTGCAGGTCTATTTTTTTATAAATATTAGTGTAGTAAACATCCTTATAGGTTTTTACACCGGTTACCTCGCCCTGAGTGCAGGTGTAAAGGTAATAATTACTGCTGCCGGGATACGACTCACCGGTATGTACTTCGCAATTGGCGCTGGTATTTAACCAGGTAACGTCTAGACGGTAAACCGAAGTTTGTGCGGGTACGTTTCTTTTTTCGTGGGTATGGGCTTCTTCTTCTTTCCATTTGTCAACCCTGTATAATTGATAACTGATGCCGTTGTTGCGCAGGTGAAATGCCATGCCCTGTTCTGTGCCTCCAAACAAAACGTCTTTTCGCACCTGATAATTTTGATCACTTACCTGTCCTTTGTTTTCGGTGAATGTTACCCTTGGGGTACTTTCGGAATTTTGTGACTGAATTTTGGTAAACTGAATGAGTACGAGAAAAACCAATAACTTTTGCAGTGTTATTTTTGCCATGTGTATCTATCTTTAGAAGTCTGCGTGGATAAGCAGAGCTATTTAGGTCAAAGATAGAGGTGGCACACAAGCCTAAATTATTGGTTTTTTGCTTGGCCGTTCTTAACGAAGGGTTGGTAATTATGATTTATCGGTTGGCAAAGATTAAGTGATGGTATTTGCTACACAAACAACATGTGTACTCCTTCTCCTGCACTTTGTTTGTAAAAATCGCCAACGGTAATTACGTCATCCACTCCTTCGTACAAATCTTCTTTTTTGTAATGAAACATATCCATGGCGAGTTTACAGGCCCAGAGTTTAACCCCCGATGCCGAGAGTATTTCAAGAAATTCGAGAATATCCGGCATGTCTATTTTTTCCATTTCTTTTTTCATCATGTGTGTTGCCAGGGCTTCCATACCGGGCAAGCCTCCTAACATAGTGGGCATGTGCATAGCAGGATTACCAACTGTGGCCACATGCAGGTGTTCTAATTTCTTTTTGTGTAAGGCTTCGAGTCCGAAAAATGTAAAAAATAGTTCGGCTTCAATACCTTCCATTCGGGCACCATTGGCAAGTACAAAGGCTGCATACACATTTTCGAGGGTTCCTTTGGATAAGATGATCATCATCTTTTTAATTTCTCCGTTTTTATTTTCGCTCATAATTTTAGTTTTAAAATTTTAAATACAACTGGCCGGTTTAGGAATGCCTGCTATTTTGGTGGCTGTTTTAAGTGGTGCCACCGGAAATAACTGGTAAAACTCCTTGATGTCCACCACACCACTTTTTCCAACACGGCGAATGCTTAATGCCTGTTGACTCTTATGTTCGTTTTGAAGATACTTCAACACTTCCCAATGTCTGGGTGATAGCGTAATACTGGCTTCGGCTGCTATGGTTGAGCCCACCTCTTCGTTCCATTGATTAAAATCTGTTAAGTATCCTTCTTCATTAACGTTTACTATTTTTCCTGCAATTGTTTTTTCCATAATTGTGTTTTTTATTTGGTTATTTCTTCCTGATAATGTTTTCCTTTTTCTGACATGGTGGCCGAAACGAATGGAATGTGCGTGCCCTTTAACAATACGTTCCAGTAAATCCATCTAAACGCCAGCTTACCCATGTGATTCATTCTGCTTTCTTTTAACAAACGCAATGGCCCAATTCCCGCAAATGGGAAGCTGCCTTCCACAGGTTCGTGGGTGTAATTAAAATCTATTAACAGGGCTTTACCTCCACCTGTTTCGATAAAACAATTGGCGTGACCGTCGAATTCTTCTTTTAATGGCTCATTGTGAACAAAACGCAAAATGTTTTCAGTTAATATCTCGGCTTCGAAGTGCGCCACCGAACCGGCTTTGGAGGCCGGAATGTTACTGGCATCGCCCAATACAAATATATTTTTATGATCTTTTGATTGCAGGGTGGCCTTATGTGTAGGCACATAATTTAGGTCATCGCCCAAGCCCGAAGCAGCCATTAACTCATCGCCCTTGTTGGTTGGCACTGTTACCAGTATATCAAATGGAACTTCCTTTCCACCATAATCCACAATTACTTTTCTTTGATTGTCCACCTGTTCTATGGCAAAATCACTCACAATAGAAATGTTTTTTTCGTGAAGTAAATGTTCGAGGGCTTCGGTGGCTTTGGGTTTTGTGAAAGCGCCACTGAGTGGGGTTACGTAGGTTATTTCAACTTTATCGCGAAGGTGTTTGTGCTTAAAAAACGAATCGGCCAGGAAAGCAAATTCGAGTGGTGCCACAGGACATTTTATTGGCATTTCGGTGATGTGTACCACCAGTTTCCCGCCTTCCCAGTTGCGTAGTTTGTTTCGAAGTGCCAGTGAACCTTCAAAAGTGTAAAAATCAAAAACCGACTTGTGC
>JADLED010000146.1 GCA_020846335.1 Bacteroidia bacterium | reverse complement strand
TTGAAACTTTGCTGGCTCCGGTTTATGGCGCTACTCCTTTTACAGGAGCTGCCTACAGTGCAATAAAAACATCCATTACCGACTTTTTAGGCAACACAGCCACACCCGGCGGTCCCAGTTATCTAGGCATTCAGTATGTTTACGACTTTTTAAGAGATTTGATAAATGCCTACAACGAATTCAGATCATTTGCCTTCGAATTGCTCGAAAACTGTTTTCAAAACATGGATGATTTTCCTGCCCATTTAATGTTGGGCGAATTTGATGTGCTTAATACCGATACCCCGCCTGCCTTCCGCCAGTTTCAATCCACTTCTCCACTGCTAAACAATCAAAACATAAAAGCCGATGCAGCCATTTTTTATCACAAAAGAATAGTGGTGATGATAAACCATTTTGATTTTGCACTGATTAACGACATTGACAACTACAATAGTTCTGCTTTGCTAAAAAACGTAAGAATTACTCCTGAGCAGGATGCCACTTCGCGACTAAGTAAAAGCGCAATACCATACTATTACAAAATTAACCAAACATTCACCAGAACCTTTAGCAGCCAAACCTATTTTAGTGCCAAGCTCGTAGAACTTTGGAACTACAACAACAAATTAAAACGTTTGGCGGCCACCCAGGAAATTTTCCCCGCGGCTTACGAAAATCAGGATTATTCGGGAGGAATAAAATGGATTAATAAAACCCCATTGTATTATAACACAGATAGTGCCGATCAGTTCCGCATCGAAGGTCATTTGGGAAGTAATTACGCTTTAGTAAAAACAGAACTCGAAGCTTTAAAAACAAACTTCGGTTTACCGATTAATTTTATAACCCTACGTTTAGGTGGTAACTCAGAAACCGATTTTTCAACAATTTATAATTTTGATGATTTAAGAACCGAATATGGCAGTTTAAGAACACAACTAATTGCACTCGTGGATAACCTTTTAGTAGCGTTTCCTTTGGTTAATGGCGCCACTACTCCCCGCACATTTATTCCAACACTCATCGAAACAACCATTTCGCAGTATTATGATAAAACAGTTGACAATGGCTCAATAGATTTGCCTGAATTTGGAAGTGTTTCAAATCCCGAAAGATCGTGGAACAACATGAAACTCAGTTTTAATACCAACTTCGATGCATTTATCACATTAATTACCACACTGAAAGGTTCTACTAAACTACCGTACAATTTAGCCAGTATGGATATTGGCTATAGTGATAGTGGTACCGCCGGAGACGGTTTTATTCAGTGCTACATAAATTGCCTCAATGCAGCCATTGCCGCCAAAAAAGATTTGAATCAATTATTGGATCTTGTGGTGCGCAACTGGAACTCGCTTTACAACACACACTTCTTTACAGTGTTTTCAACCTATATCAACGAAAAACTGAGGTGGGTGGATAATTTTATCTCAGATACCAAATACAAAGCGATTATTCAGGTTCATTACAAATACCGTTATCGTATTACAACATTAAAACTACACGACCCCGAATTGCTTTCAAACTTTGTAAAAAAACATCCGGGCATTGAACATACCGGAACTGTAAAAAAAGGTGGAACATTTATTTTGGTTCGTAATGGTGGCACTACCGATGTGGTGCTAAGAGGATACAGCATTAAACCACAACAGGTGTTGGCCGATTTTTCATTACCGTACCTTGCCAGCACCGAAGTAAACACCAACAGCATAGTGCCTGAAACCAATGATGCCACAGGATTTACACTGCCAAGCAGTGGAACGTCAATACTTACTTTCCCTGCCCTAACCATACCGTTGTATTACAATTACCGCTTGGGCGATTATGCTTTTGCACCAGATAAAACAATAAGTAAAGTTGCCGCAGGTTTTGTATCCGTTGATTTAGAATTTTCAATTATTCCTGAATTAATTTACGACCCGGCCCTTGCCGGCATTGATGGCACCAACATATATTTATACCTGTTTGAAGAAAATGGCGATAGGGTTGATAGAACAATTCCAATTGACGATGATGGTGAAAAATCAACCTTAAACACCACAAATTACTGCAACCCGCGTGACGGTGGTGGTGGCATGAGCACTTCTATTGCCAAAGTGAAACGAACTGGCGGAATTGACACAATTATTTATACTCCAATGGGGGGTGTTGAATCCTTTGGAGTTGATAGTTTCCATTATATGTTTGAAATTGTTGCCTCAGACGGCACAGTATTAGCACGATCTGGAATGGGTCAAATAACCGTAAACATTGATTATCATCCTGCACCTTAATAATGTTTAGCAGATTTTTCATATGTGTCTTTTGGACTGGTTAGTTTCAAATTGCACTTATTTTTAATCAACCATTACAAATTGACCAATGCCTACCGCTTACATACGCCGGATAATTGCAGAAAACCATGTAACCGGTTATGGTAGTGGCCTGGAGGCCCAGGAACAGGGCGCCGCATTCTTTAAACAAAAAATACTTCCGGCTATTGAACGGGTATTTGAAAAGTATGGACACATTGAACAATCCATTCTGATTGACAAATTAGAGCTGGATATTAATCTAAAATCCTTTGACTCAAATTTTTCATCAGCCTTACAGGATTTTGAATTTCAACTCGAAACTTTAATTCTTCAACAGATAGGCAAAGGTTTACACCTGCCCGGATTGCAGGCAACTAAACAATTTAATCCCGAAGAACTTGAACTCGAATTGTTTCTTGAATTAATAACAAAAGGCCAATTGCCCTGGTGGCATAATTCCAAGCTATCACTTAGTATCGACCAACTTGCCTCAACTATTTTTTCTAACGCATCCACACAAACAGTGTCGCGGCTCACTAATGCTTTTGCGCATAAAAGTGCCCGACAACGGGTGGCACTGCGATTAAGCACCAAAAATCTTGAAAAACTAATTCTATTAATTCACCAACAAGGCCAACACATTCTTCAAATAATTTCAGAAACAATACAATTTACTAAAACCCATCCCGAAGCTTCCATTTCGCTTAAACCATTTATTTATCAAATTGCCTTAACACCCGGTTTTTTTCCTGAAACCCCATTTCAATTACTAAATAACGTAATAAGTGAGAACACAAACACCTTGCCAAACACTGTGGTGGAATTGGTGACCGAAGCCCTTGAGCATTTTTCACCTGAAAAACAAAAAAACAGTGCTAACACAAACAAAGTAGAATTATCCAACAAGAAGCCAACGACTACAGATAAAACCGCTGAATCTAAAAAGACTGCTGAAATTTTAAAAAATAAAAAAGCACAAAACCCCATTACTTCGCCGGAAGAAGAAATCCCTGCTTCCGAAAATAATCAATCGACTTCGCAATCACAGTCAGAATCAACTAATGCGCCTGAAGATTCAGAAAACCAATCTTTAAGTGAGAGAAAAATATTAAGTTCAGAAGAAATAAAGCAGGAAAAAGAAGACAAAGAAAAAACCAAACCAACAGAGTTCGCACTAAAAGAAGAAAAACCTGTAACTAATTCTGAAAAAATAAAAACAACTGACATCGCCGAAACCCCGCAACTACAGGACGAAGTGGATGCCATTGGCAATTACCATGTTACCAATGCAGGCATAATTATACTTTCGCCGTTTCTTCCGGCGCTGTTTAAAGAACTTGAACTAATTAACTCCACAAAATTTGTGAGTAACGAGGCTCAGGAAAAAGCCATCTGTATTTTACATTATTTGCTTACCGATAACGAAGATTTTGAAGAACATTACATGTTGCTCAATAAAATAATTTGTGGTTTCCCGGTTCACAAGCCGTTAATCTATAATATCCAATTAACTGCAAAAGACAAAGAAGAATGTCATAATTTACTTGGTGCAGTTGCCCAACATTGGACGGCCTTAAAAAACACTTCCTACCAGAACATGCGCAATGCCTTTTTTTGGCGACAGGCCGTTGTAGAACAACTCGGCAATGGCTGGAACCTTAAAATAGAGCGCGCCACCATTGATGTTTTGGTGGACAAACTGCCATGGGGTATTTCTGTGATTAAATTATCCTGGAACGAAGAACCAATTTTTGTGGACTGGACCTAGAAAGAATTTATGGCATAACGCAGAAACAAAATAAAATTAAAGGCGATGAAAAGCACCCTACTTAAAGAAACTCCCAAAGCCGGCCGCAACGGCACAATCCCTCAATTACCCAAATTACCAAGCACACAGGAGTTAATTACCGACCTCGACTACCTAAAAAACAATTTAGAATTACTTTCTAAAAAAGGAATTACTTCTCTTAAATTTACCGAACACCAAGGCCAGAGTGAGTACGGCCTTTTTGTGCAAAGCCACAATTTATCAAATGCCGAAAGATTATTGTTGCTTTTAGCGCTGGCACCGCACGTAGCCCCCGAAATTTACACTGACCTTTTAAATGAACAAAACTCCTGGCACTTTTTTGATGTACAGGCTCCGGCACAGATGCTGCCAAGTGCCCGCACCTTTATAAAACTTTTTGGTGGCGATTCGCTTGCCGCAAAACTCGAAGCACAACAATATCTTAGTCCCGAACATTTTTTTTACAAACAGGGTGTAATTCAAATTGGCGCGGTGGCTCCGGGCGCCATTCCCGAAAGTGGTTCGTTAAATATAGGTTCGGCATACAAGGATTTATTTTTATTCAACCATCAGGGCAGTCCACGTTTTAGCGATGAGTTTCCTGCACAATTATTAGAAACGAATTTGGAGTGGCAGGATTTAATTCTGTCGGACAATTTAAGTACCGCCATTGAAGAAATTTACAAAGGCGCCGAAATAAAAATAAACCCACAAGACGAACCCGCTTTGGCAAGGCACGAACGACCGGGGTTTCGGGTGCTTTTTCACGGTCCCAGTGGCACGGGCAAAACCGAATCGGTGGCACTTATAGGTAAACGCCTAAACCGTAAAGTATATCGGGTTAATCTTAGTTCGGTAATGAGTAAATACGTAGGGCAAACCATTAAAAATCTGGAATCGCTCTTTAATGTTTCGGAACACCGGGGCTGGATTTTATTTTTTGACGAAGGCGATGCCCTCTTTGGCAAACGCGCTACCGGGGCGCAAAGCGACGATGCCGGCGCACAGCACAGCAACCGCGATGTGGCCTTTTTGTTGCAGCGCATCGAAAAATTTACAGGCATTATTTTTGTGGCCACCAACCTGAGTAAAAATATCGACGATGCCTTTTCGCGCAGGTTTGAAGCGGCCGTTAACTTTGGTGGCTTTACCCCACAGCTTTACGAAGAATTCTGGCGTAAAAATCTGCCTAAAAAATTTACGATAGACAGCAACATCGATTTTAAAACCCTGTTTACCAATTACGCCTTTACGCCAGGCAGTATCATTAACATCATTCGCAGATTATGGAAACGCATGAGTTTGCGTGGCGACACACACATTAAATATGCCGAGCTACTGTTGTTAATGAAAGACGAATTACAAAAGTAAAAGAATGAGTAGTTACATCCATAAAAATATTATTCAGTCAAAAAGAAAATCACCTTTTGCGGCTTATAAAAAGGCGGAGGAGCCCGGCGAAAAAAAAGGCACACACGCCGTAATTTGTTATGAAAACGGCGCAAAACTTTTAAAAGCCCCCGAATTAAACGCCCCAACACTTTCAATAATTCCTTTCAACAGTCATGTGTATATTCTTAGTCATCAATCTCAATTTTTGTTTATTGAAACGGAATACGGAGAAAAAGGTTTTGTTGAAGCCCCCGCACTAAGAACCAACATGCCGGATCCGGATGCTGTGCTTTATAAAATTCAACACAGTGATACACCTGAAAAAATCGCAAACTTATTGGTTGATGTCTTTCCAACAAATTTTGGCAAAGAAGATTGGGGTTTGGCGTTGCACAAATTAATTGAATACAATCAGGGTTTCGGAAATGTTAAGGCAGGCATTTACACAAGTAAATCAAAAGTGGAACGAGCCTCTCTTGCCACCCAGGCGAAAGTAAGTGCCGGGGCATTTATTTGGATACCCGGTGAATTTACACTAAACGAAAACGTAAACCTGCATGCGGAACAAGTAAGCGCCAAAGACATTACACAATTATGGGGCGCAAAGCAAAAAGCAGATGCGATTTTAAACTATTTAAAAGAAAATAAAACGCATGCTGTGGTAGAGGTTTTTCGTTCGGCGACTAACGAAAGTGAGTTTATTAAGATTCAGGAACACATTGAGGAAAAGATGAAAATGTGGCAACTTCTTTCCAAACTCAACAACAATTGGGCGTTAAGCCTTATTGGTTCTTTTGGCCCCTTATTAAGTGGTTACCACTATTTGAATTATGCAAGAGCTGAATTAATTATTCACTATTGCAGCAGCGGCTTTCCTGAATTTGTTTCCGAAATCTTTACGTTGTACATCTTATCAACCGCCTATGATAACGACATAAAAGAAGTTTTGACCGAACTAGACAGCAAAAACCGTTTACCCGAAACCATTTTAAAAATGAAATCGGTTAAAGCACTGTTGGCGGACCGGGGCATAAAATTGGACAGCTATAAAAAGGAAGATCGTGGGTTTTTGAAAGGTGCTGCTGAAGGCTTTGGCAACATGCTGGCTCCTGAGCTAAAGCAGATTGAATGGGAATTTGACATGCAAAGCCTGCCGGTTATTTTTAGAAACGCCATTAACAATGCCCGTTATGATTTAATTACCAGTTCAATTGCCAATCCCCTACAATGGGTGGATTATTTGACTTTAAACATACCATCTACCCTAATTGGTGTTGGCACCGGTTTGGTTGGGGGCCTTAGCAGCCTGGCAAAAGGCAAAAACGAAGAAGCGGGAAAAGAACTGGTAGGGCCTGTTTTGTTTTTAAGTGGTGTGATGGGGTATTATGCCAAAATAAAAATCAACAAAACAAACCAAAGCCTTGTAAAACAAAACACATTTGTTATTCCCGAATTAAATGGCACTTTGCCCATTGAGCTAAACAATTTATTTTCTACAATAGAAATAACTGCTGAAGGAAAAGCAGCCATCATTCATTTATACAATGTGGTGGGGCTTAATGGTCTGGCAGAATTGGGTCGTTATGCACGCAAAAATGCCGAAAATTCTTTGTTTTTGCACAAGCACGGTTTGGAAGGCGCAATTGCCTTGCATAAAGCGAAGGGAGATGTTGTAAAGGCAATTGAATTTTTAAAAACTAATACGCTTTTGTTAGAACAAGAAGCCCTATCCCTTAAAAATACTAAAACAAAAACACCAAACAGAAAACTGGTAAAAGTAGAAGCGAGCTCGCTAAAAAAACTTGGCGCAAAAGGCTCAAACGTTGTTTTAAAAATTGCCGATGAAAATGGTGATTTAATTGGAGAACTAAAAAGACTTATATCAAAAAATGGATTTACATATTATTTTACCCCATATAAAGGTAAAGCCAAATCTATTGTTAAAAACAAGCAATACGATTTGAATAGCTTTGCTAAAATTATTACTCCAGAAAAAAACCCTGATTTTGATTTAATTAATGGAGATAGAGTATTTTATTTAGATTTTAATATTCCAAAAAACATTACCGACGAATTTAGCGGCTTGGGAGAAATTATGTTTGAAGATGCCTTTGTTGGCTACAACATGTCGGGAGAAATTACTGGCATTTATGCGGAAATGCTAGAAAGCGAAAAATTGTATGCAGAATATGGAGGACTTTCGATAAATTTAAAGCAATATAATGCAGCACGCGACTTAGGATTTAATAGCGAAGAGGCCGCTTTTAAAACAACCGTTGGCGGTTGGGCACTTAAAAAAAAATTTACCAAAGTTGTTTTTATAAAAGAGGAAAAAGGAGAGATAGTAGTAATTTACAGAAAATAAAATTAAAATGGGCTATATAACAATATGTGTAATTCCAATTAAAGGCAAAACTTACAGAGAAATATTTTTAGACAATAAGGGCATGCTTTTCAATGAAATAACGACCGAAGCCAAACTTATTAAACAATTTTTACATGACTTAAATTTTAAAATTGTTCCAGATACAGAAATGGAAATTTGTTTTGGCGAACAGGAAATTAAATCCCTGATGCCACTGCTCCAAAATAAAGCTATAGAACTTTCATCTGGAATAGCTGAAGTACCGGAAGATACCCGATACTCAACCAATATTTTTGGAAGAGTGGTAATACTCGAACTCAGAAACAAATACCATCAGGTTATTTCTACTTTATTGAAAATTCATGTGCTTTGCCAAAACTCGTTAGTTAAAAACGGCAAGTTGTATTTCACATTTACAAAGGAAGCAACCTAAACACAATTCCCTAAAATCAATACACAAAGAGTAAGGCACCATTCCGCTGTACAAAGCGAAGGGAGATGTGGTGAAGGCTGAAAGGTTTATGCAATATGGCGTGTTTGAACCGAAACAAATTCAACCAAAAAAACTTATAAACACCCCTTATTTAAAGCAATATCTAAACATTCGATTAGGCGAAAGGCTAGATAAACCTACTGACACTTCTATTTCATCTATGATGAAAGAAGTTTATGTTGTAGAAAGAGAACCGGACAAAGTAATTGCCATACTAAAAGACGCATCAGAAATTGTACGTTTAAATCAGGAACTGGAATTACTGACTGAGCTTGAAAATATGGGAATTGATGTGGTGGAAGTTATTGGTCGTACAAAACATCATGGTAAAGATGCCATTATTATGAAACGGTACAGTAAAAGCTCAAAGAGCATTTTGGATTTGGTCGATAATAAATTAAAAATTGTTGGACCTTATGAAGCAAACAGCCTAAATATTAATTCTCTGCGCTCCCTTCAAAAAATACAAGCCAAATTATTGGAAAATGCAATTGCCATTTCCGATTTGCAATTTTTGATTGAAGCCGACGGAACCTTCGTATTGAATGATCCCTTGGGTGTTTTACACAAGAATAAACCAAGGTACACAGACTATGCCAAAGAGAACTTTAAAATAATTGATACATTTATCG
>JADLED010000145.1 GCA_020846335.1 Bacteroidia bacterium | reverse complement strand
GGTGCCATTCATGTAAAAACTAAGTGGCACACCGCCATTAAAGGTGTTATCATAAGCGCCACTCACCATCGGAAAATTGTTTGAACCCGTGGTACCATAAAAACACATGTTGTTGTTATAATCCACAATTAAACTCGATACCACCTCAGTTTGAAAACCTCCAATGTAGGTGGAATACAATAAGGCATTACCCGTTGAATTGTATTTGGTAATTACCACATCGGTTAAACCGGTTCCACCTGCGCCGGTAAAGGTGCTGTTAAATGCTCCAAAAGTGGTTGGGTAGCCATTGTCGTAAGCTGTGCCGCCGGCATATAAATTTCCCTGTGTGTCAAAAGTAGCCGTCATGCCAAAATTATCGGCATTAGAGCCTGATTGGGCAGCAAATACCAGTACCGGATCAATTACCAGTTCGTAAGCCTTATTGTAACCTTGCGGAAATTCAAAACTCACGGTGTTGTCTTTTAATTTATAGTTACAGGCAACTTTAACGGTTTTACCATTTATTATCTGAAAAGCATAAGGTTTTTGCTCGGTAACGCCATTAATTTGTAGTGCAATAATTAAGGCCCCGTTTTTTAGTTTTAAATGGTTTACCCCCTCGTAGCGCATTTTTATCTGTGCCACATTGGCGCCGGGTTTCACATGAAAGTTGTATTTAATGCCCTGTGTGGCCGTAAACACTTCGTAATCAATGTTCGGATACAACTCTTTTAACCACACCTGATGGTAATTGCGCACATTGCTGCGCCAGTTGCTTTTATCGTTTCCTAAAAAATAATTTTCGTAGTCGGCACCCTGCTGTTCTTTAATGGTGCTTGCATTGGTATTGCAGCCTTCAAAATGAATGCGGTAGGCATGGTTCTTAATCTCCAAATCTTTATACTCTCCCTTTAGCAAACCCCCGTGGTGCAAAGAGCGGTACTTTACCTTGTCGTAAAAATTAAAGGTGAGGCTGTTTTTTTCTAAAAACAAACAACCACCGTCCAACTGGGCTCTGAACAGAATATTATTTTTCCATTGACCAAGGTTTTCGGTAAATTTTAGTGATGGGCTTACGTGTGGTGTTACAACATGAAGGCTTGAATCGTTGTGGGCACCAACAGGCCGGAGAAACAAGCAACTCAATGCTAGTAGAATCAGTTTTTTAGGCATAAACCAAATTTACATTAAATAACAAGTTATTACAATAGGCTAATGCGCTTATTTTGTTAATTTTGCAGCCTTATGGCAAATGTAGTAGCAATAGTGGGAAGGCCCAATGTAGGTAAGTCAACTCTGTTTAACCGGCTTACCGAAACCCGGCAGGCCATTGTTGATTCAGTATCGGGGGTAACACGCGACAGGCACTATGGCAAGGCCGAGTGGCAAGGCCGCGAATTTAGTTTAATTGACACCGGTGGCTACATTAAGGGCAGCGACGATATTTTTGAAGGTGAAATTCGCAAGCAGGTAAAAATTGCCATCGATGAGTCGGCAGTAATATTGTTTGTGGTGGATACCAACGACGGCATTACCGAATTTGACAAGGAAGTGGCCAACATTATCCGTAAAAGCAACAAACCGGTAATTATTCTGGCCAATAAAGCCGATAACCACGAAAAGGCCGCCTACTCTGCCGATTTTTATCAGTTTGGTTTGGGCGAGGTATTTCCAATATCAGCCATCAGCGGTTCGGGCACCGGCGAGTTTTTAGAAAAACTGGTTAGCCTGCTGCCCAGCGACGAAGCCCTCGAAGAAATTACAATACCAAGAATTGCCATTGTGGGAAGACCCAATGTTGGCAAATCATCACTCATAAATTCGTTACTTGGGGTGGAACGCAACATTGTTACCAACATTGCCGGCACCACCCGCGATACCATTAACACCCGCTACACCAAATTTGGTCACGATTTTTGGTTGATAGATACGGCCGGTATGCGCCGCAAAGCCAAGGTACACGAGGATTTGGAATTTTACAGCGTGATGCGCACCATTAATGCCATTGAAAACAGCGATGTGTGTTTGCTCATGATAGATGCCGAACAGGGCATGGAAGCGCAGGATTTAAGCATTCTGAGCCTGATAGAAAAAAACCGCAAGGGTTTGGCCATTATTGTAAACAAATGGGATTTGGTTGAAAAAAGCACCAATACCGCCAAAGAATACGAGGAAAAAATACGCGAACGCATAGCCCCTTTCCGCGACATTCCGATTTTGTTTGTATCGGTTCACGACAAACAACGCATTTTAAAAACAGTGGAACTGGCCATGCAGGTGTACGAAAACAAAGTGCGTCACATCCCTACCCGCCAGCTCAACGATTACATGTTGCCCATTATCGAAAATCAGCCGCCACAAGCCGTTAAAGGCAAATACGTAAAGGTGAAATACATTTCGCAATTAAAGGGCGAAGCACTGTTTATGTTTTATTGCAATTTGCCACAATACGTTACCGAAGCCTACAAACGCTTTTTAGAAAACAAATTGCGCGAGGCTTATGATTTTAGCGGCGTTCCTATTGTGGTGAGTATGCGTAAAAAGAATTAGAGTTTATTTTTTGCTCTTATACAATCTGACTCCTGTTTTTCCAGAATTTTAAATTATAATCTGCTAATAATTAGCAAATTAAACACATTTAGCGGCATTAATGTTTTAAGTGAAACACGGTAAATTCAGCGCGCGACATAAAGCGGGCCGGAATTACCGAGGTACCAATGCCTTTTGAAACATACAAGGCTGTTTCTCCCTCGCGGTACCAACCACTGATAAAGCGGCCACAACCCCGTGGCAAAAACGGTGCAAAACCAAAGAGGTTAAATTGCCCACCATGGGTATGACCCGACAAAATAAAATCCACCTTGTGTTTTCCCTCAATGTGTTTAACAATGGTTTCGGTGTAGGCAGGGCAATGGTTTAACACAATGTGGTAATCGCTTTCCTTGTAATTTTTCAGCGCCTGTTCTATATCCGCATTGCCGCCTATTAAATCGTCGAGGCCTGTAAAACTAATTGTCTTGTTGCCAAACACCCATTGCAGGCTGTTATTAATTAACAACTCACAATTGTGGTTGCTGTATATGCCCATTAAATCAATGGTATTAACCTGGCCCCAGTATTCCCAATTGCCTAAAATGGCCACCTTAGGAATGTTTTTATCAATCAGTTTTAAAAATTGATCTAAGAGGTAAAGTTTCCCGGCCTTATCCACCGAATCGCCGGTAATTACCAACACGTTTGGTTTTAATTGATTAATGGTGGCAGCCAGTTTTTTTAATTGTGCGTTTACCGAGTTCAGATGAAGATCAGTCAACTGAATAATTCTTAAATCGAAATTATCTTTGGTGGCTTTGCCTAAATAGTATTCTTTCTGTTCAAT
>JADLED010000144.1 GCA_020846335.1 Bacteroidia bacterium | reverse complement strand
TTTATCGAATCATCGGCAGATAACATTGTCAGAGAAAAATTAAAAACAAATCCACAAATGATATGGCATAAAACAAAATTATCAGAGAGCTTTGTTGATGCAATGCAATCTGATGTTTTATTAGATGGGACACTTCAAAGATTACTTGACAGAGGTGCCCTGGAAGACTTGGGTAATGGACAGTACAAACTAAAAAAGAAAATTAATTCTAAGAATTGATTATGGAAATAAACATGGCTGAAAAAACTAAGGAACAGAAAATACTGGCAAGTAAATGCCTCAACAAAAAAATAACCAGAGTATGGATTGAATTTTCATTAGATGAGGGATTAATTAAACATTTTGGTGATAGCGAGATGAAGAATCTGTTGACTAACCCATTTAAATTCGGTGGTGGTAATATTAACATTGAATTCAACGGCAATTCATCCTACTCCATTCTTCGTAACCACTTCCCCCCAATTATTAGTTTATTTGAATACGAACCTTTGCAATTAGAAACGCCACAAGAGAGAATATACAGCTTTGAAATTTCAGATCCTAAATCTGGCGAGCCATTTTTTGCCAAAGAAATTCTTAATCACAACATAACATCAATAGATTTTTTATACTTTATAATGCCAAATGTTGTTACTGTTGATGATGTTGGCCATCTCCTTAAAATAAGTCCTGCTCTAGCGAAATACAGAAAAGTTCAACCCCGTGTCGGAATTTTATTTACACTTGATAGTGGCTTTCAATTTATTGCCGGAATAGAAATTTCAGCAACCAATCCTGTTTTTTCAATTTTTACTCCTGCGGAAATTAACAAAGAACTCGAAAAATACATCGTAAAAGAATCCATTCTCTAAATCCTATTTTCCATCACAATTATTCGTCAGCAGCATTTGCCTTGCATAAAGCCACAAACAATGCCCCACAGAGCCGTTAAACCAGATGCGTTCTCAAAAATCGATTAAGCTGCTCCTTAAAGTAATGCGTTTCCAGTCCAATCAACCCCCTCCTACTCCTCGTTTATCGCAGTACTCTCATTGTGTTCCTGCCCATCCCTTATATTTTTCTGAACCGCCACCGCTGCAAACAAAGCCAATGTAAACGACATGCCATAAAATCCCTTTTCACTTCTCTCAAGACTTGCATTCCATAAACCAATTACCAAAAGCAAAATCGACAAAATAGTACTAAACCAACTGATGCCGTAATAAATAGCCGTTACCTTAATCCCTTCCATTTGATCGCGCACCGCCTTTTGTAAGGATACCGACGAAAAAAGTCCAAACATTAATACCGTAAAATAATACCCCTTTTCGTTGAGTTGCATTCCGGCATTCCACAAACCCACATTGTAGGCCACAACACCTGTTAACAAAGCCGCCCACGAAGCAGCAATAAAAGCACCCGATGGTTTCTGATTCATAATTATTTTTTTAATTTCTGAATCAAAGGTAAAGGGCTTCTTAAGAGTAAATTTTGATATAAATCAAATTCATTATAAACTTTTGATCTATCCAAAATTAAGTGGCCCTAATAATTGGCACCTGTCTCTTTTGGGCGCCCCTGCCTGCCGCACACAGGCTCGCGCAATGGCAGGCAGGCGGGCGGGCTGTAGTTTATACTGAGCTCGCCGAAGTACCACTCGCTCTTTTTGCCTCACAAACAAACGGAAGCAAAAAGGAGCTCAAACAAATGGCTCAATCCCTGGCGCTCAGATTACTTTAGCATTCAGCTACATCAATACATTTTAATCCTTTCACTTGGACTACCAATTAATGCTGAATTTATAAAACGTTATGGCTGCAGAACCAGAGTCTTTCACAATTTCCTAATAAACCAAAATGCTATTTTAGATTGTTGTAAAAACTAAGCACTTAAAAAAACGTCAATGTTCCGCTCTAATCCTGCTCAAGGTCTCCTGCGTAATTCCCAAATACGAGGCAATGCAGCCCAAAGGCGCTCTGCGTATGAGCTCCGGACGTTTTTTTGCGAAAATAGTATAACGCTCTTTGGCCGATTTGAATTGAATGGACAACATCCGCTCTTCCAACCGCAAATAATAATCCTCCAGAATCAATCGACCGGCTTTTTCCGTCTCCGGAAATAATTCATATACTTTGTTCAGTAATTGATAACTGATGGCCTCAACCTCCGTATTCTCAAGGCATTCCAGCGTTTCATAAGAAGCCACCCTCGAAATAAAACTGTAATAAGATGTACCAAAATCGTTTTCAATTGCCATCCAATTAGTCACTTCCCTGTTCTCAATCAGGTAATAACTTCGCATCATGCCTTTATTTACAAAGTACAGATAGTTGCAAACCCGGCCTTCGCGCAAAACCTCTTCGTTCTTTTTAAATTCAAAACGCTCTGTGTGAGCACTTATATATTTAGCCGCCTCTCCCGACAATCCGGTGAGCTGAGATATTCGTTCAATTAAATTCACAACACAATTTTAAAGAATATTTTTTGGAATAATTTTTCGCGAAAATGTTTTTACCCGTTTTTTCATTCCCGCCTTCCCGTCCGGATTCCAATCCACTGTGGTTTCCCACGAATTCTCTGGTAAAAACTCTTCATTCATTTCGTTTAAAACACCCGTACTTATTTCTTTTGAATGTATAACTGTGACGCATTCCGTATTCAGATTAGCACTGCGAGGGTCGATATTAAAAGTACCAATTACCGTAATTGCGCCATCTATTACCATGCTTTTGGCATGCAAGCCAAACACCGGCGTGTAATTTAATTTTTCCTGAAGGGCTCCCGTCATTATGCGATAACGCTTGGCGGCATCCGGCCGCATTTCAAAAATTCTGACACCGGCCTCCAATAACTTCTTTCTACCTTTTTGATAACCGGCAAAAGCTTCCACATTATCCGTTGACATGAGACTATTGGTGAGCACTCTGATTTTAATTCCACGCTTTGTTGCCTCTGCAAATAATTTTTGTCCCAATTCAGTGGTAATTAAATACGGCGATTGAATGTCGATGCTTTTTTTGGCCCGCTTCACCAATTTCATCAACGTATCGGTACTAATGCCCCTGCCTTGTAATCCTTTGCTGCCATCGTTTTTGCCAGGAGCATCCGAAACAAAATACACGCTGTCTATCCATTGCACCTTTCCCGAATCGTTCAGGGTTTTAAAGAGTCCCGGTAGTGGTTTTATATTTTCCCTCACCTGAGGCCAGAAATTTTCAGGATTACAAGCGTATTGGTGCAACCTGTCAAATCGTTTGGAGTCAGTAAATACCGTATCTTCTTCCTTAACAAGCCTGGTAACCGGAACACTCAAGTCGCTGTTCCAAAAATTTTCAAAGGAACTTTGTACATTTTTGCAGATTTTTCCAATCAACAACACGTCGCGGTCTCTGAAATTGTAATCGTGGTCGTAATCAAAATATTCGTCGGCAATGTTTCTACCGCCGGTTATTACCACCTGCCCATCTACAGTAAATGTTTTGTTGTGCATGCGCTGATTGGCGTTGCGGTAGTCGGTGGCAAACTTTTTAATTTTCTGGGCGATGTTCTTTCCAAGATTTATTCCTGGGTTATAAATTTTAATTTCAATGTTTTCATGCGAATCGAGTGTTAAAATATCGTGTACACCGGCATCCACCATAATGTCGTCCACCAACACACGCACCTTAACGCCCCTGTCGGCGGCCCGCACAATGTAATCGCAGGCAATGAGTCCCACATTGTCGGTAGAAAAAATAAAGTACTGAATGTCCATGGTTTTTTCTGCGTGTTCACTTAACCATGCTCGACTCATCATGGCCGAATTACCATCTTCCAAAACATACACCCCGGTTTTATTTGCCATCAAATCCTTAAAGGGTAGCAACTCCTTTTGCAGCGTTGAACTATCATTGGGATGAATTTCCGAACAAAAATCCTTCTTTTGCTCAGGCACAGTGTCCTTCCCGCGGCCACACGAAAGCAAAAACAACAGGATAAAACAATTAACTGTGTATTTAAGTTTAGTCATCATATTTTTTTATTCGACTTCAAGATACTGATATTCATTCAAATTTACAGGCACATTTGTCAGCACTGTCTTCACCCGTGTTTGTAACGAAAAAGTTAAAATGCGTTATTTAATTTCAGACTAACAAAAGTACTGTGGTAAATTTCTATCTTTAATTGCATGAAAAGGATGAAAAACATTGGCTTCTTTTTAACTGCATTGGCACTAATGACAGCTTGTGGCAAACCGGTTAACAACGGCCGTGTATGTACCATGGAGGCCAGAGCCGGTCTTCAGGTTACAGTTCGCAACGCAACAACCAACCGTGCACTAAGCGATAGCACAACCGTATTAATCAGCGCAGGAACCTACACCGAATTGCTGCAAACGTTCCCCGGTAGCGACTCTGTTTATACGGGTGCATGGGAAAGGTCGGGCACTTACATAATAAACGTGTCCCGAAACGGCTACAAGCCTGCTTCTTACGGGCCGGTAATTTTGGAAGAAGATGGTTGCCATGTTATTACCCAATCGCATACCATCCCACTTGAGAAAAAATAATACCAATGCGGCGTTTTAATAATTTTGGCTTACTCTTTTTTATCCTGCTCACCTTGGTGTCAACGGCACAAAAGAAGGTAAGGAGCCCCGATTACCTGATGCGCCTCGATTCAAAACAGGATTTTGATTTATTAAAAGGCGAACCGCTCTCTAAAAACTTTAATGGCATAGAATGCGTAAAAGTGGTTTATGTGATGCAAACTAAAAAACTCTTTTACCTCGAATCCAAAAGGTACAAATGGCACTACACCTTTATAACAGATGTGCTGGGCGATCATCAGGATTTAAGCACCTTTAACGAACTTAACTATCAGCCCCAACACCGCGATTATATTCTGGCTACTTTTAATTACAATGTCAATACAAAAAATTACTTTCTCCAGTTTGCCTCCTGCGACAATCCCAGCGACCAGCAAATTGACATTCTCGTACAAAAAATAGCGGCCACATTTTTTAAACAAAATCAGTTTAAAATTTTACTCAACTCCACCATTTTGCTGCGGAGAAAAAAGGAAATTTCGCTAAAACATGCCACCATTAGCAGCGACGAACTTTTCAAAAATCAAAATTTTCAATCCATCTGCAAAGGAAAAACCACCGGCATTTTAAAATACATTCACGCCGATTCGATAAAAGAAGGAAGAAATTATGCCAATTATATTTTGGTGCTTCATGGCAGCTCCAATCAATTACCGCTTTGCAAAGGTTTAATAACCAACGAATTTCAAACGCCGCTCAGCCACATTTGTTTGCTTACCAACAACCGTCACACACCATGTGCCGCACAAAAAAACATTTTTAACATCGATTCATTAAAAAAACTAAATAATCAGCTGGTAGAATTAATTGTTACAGAATCATCTGCCTCCATTCGTTCTGCTGCATTTTCAAAGGATAACAAGCCCGTTAAGTCATTGCCCAAAATTAAACTTAAAGCCGACACGCAATTAACAACTATTACCGACCTAACAGCCTTATCGTATAAAAACAAAATTGCGTATGGCTCCAAAGTATGCAATCTGGCTGAACTTAAAAAAGTAAAACACAATGGCGGATTTGTGAATACCCCAAAAAACGCCTTCGCCATTCCATTCCATTATTACCATAAACATATCATGCATGGCAAGGCCGGAAATCTGATAAACGAATTATTGAGAGATAACCTAACACTAAACAACGATAGCCTTTTGGCAAAAAAACTTTCAGCTATTCGAAAAGCTATACGCAAACAGCCGCTCAACAAAGAATTTTTAAACGCAGTAACTCAAATGTGTCAGCAGCGCTTCGCAAAAAACAAGGTGCGTTTCCGTTCATCCTCCAATTGCGAAGACGAAGCGAATTTTAACGGTGCCGGCCTCTACACTTCTCAAACTGGGATTGTAGGCGACACGTCTAAAAGCATTGAATCGGCCATCAAAAAAGTATGGGCAAGCTTATGGTCGCTCAGAGCCTTTAAAGAAAGAAGTTTTTTTAATTTCGATCACACCGGTGTAACAATGGGCGTTTTAGTTCATGCCGCTTTTGATAACGAAGAAATAAATGGGGTGGCCATTACCAAAAATTTGTACCGCGATTATGATTTTGGATTTGTTATCAATATGCAAAAAGGAGAAGAGGAAGTGGTATCGCCCAAAGCAGGAGTAACCTGTGAACAATTGATTTCATACATGAACAACCAGGGCATTGAACTCTACGATACCTCTGAGGCTGCCGATTGGATAAGCTTTTCGAGCCTGCACAGCAATTCCTCATTAATGAGCGGCGATGAACTAAAAGAATTTACCCTGCAACTCGAAAGCATTAAAAATCATTTTTTCAACGCTTACAAACTATGGGGCAAAATGTCGTACAAGGATTTTGCGTTAGATGTGGAGTTTAAGGTGATTTTAAATTCTGATCACAAACGCGAGTTTCTTTTCAAACAAGCAAGGCCGTATAATAATTAGAAAATCACTTCTTGCAATTTATCTTATCTTTGCCATTCATCAACATTCATGCGCACATTACTTACCACACTTAATGCCAAATACATTCATACCAACCTGGCCATTCGCCTGTTGTATGAATTAAACGAACATGTGCCCGGTCTGGAATGGAAAGAGTTTACAATTAAGGAAGATAAAGAGGAAGTTGCCAAAACATGCGCCACCTTTAACGTAGTAGCATTTAGTTGTTATATCTGGAACATCAGTCAAACACTTGAGGTGTGTTCGAAAATTAAACAAGTGAACCCCGACACAAAAATTTTGCTGGGCGGACCCGAAGTGAGTTATGATTATAGCGATGTGATTGGCCGTGAAGATGTGGACTTTATTATTGTTGGTGAAGGCGAAATACCATTCACCGAATTTTTAAAAACATTTCCGAATGTTGAACTCGTTCCGGGATTGGTGCATAAACAAAACGGCGAAATAAAAGTAAATCCTCAACCTCCACTGTTTGATTTGAAGAAATTTGAAAACAGCATGCCTTATCGTTTTGATAAACCGGAGGATTTAAAAAACAAAGTGCTCTACATCGAAACCTCGCGCGGTTGCCCTTACAAATGCGAATTTTGCCTCGCCAGCCTCGAT
The DNA here is from genome assembly GCA_020846335.1 of Bacteroidia bacterium. Lineage (GTDB taxonomy): Bacteria > Bacteroidota > Bacteroidia > B-17B0 > Aurantibacillaceae > Aurantibacillus. The sequence continues at coordinate 7,712 of JADLED010000144.1, read as the reverse complement.
AACAAAGTGCGCTATTTGCCCGACAACACAATTAAGGCCACTTTGCTGCACATGATGCAACACGGCAAAGTAATTAAATTTTTAGACCGAACCTTTAACATTAAACGTGATTTTACAATCGATATTTTCAAATTTATTTTACAGCACCGTCAACCCGAAAATATTTTTCAATTTGAAATAACGGCCGACATTCTTCACCCTGACATTATTAAATTTATTCACGAAGAAGTGCCACAGGGCTTGTTTCGCTTTGAAATTGGGATACAAACCGTGAACCAAAAAGCCAATCTGGAAGTAAGCCGCAAACAAAATTTCGAAAAAACAAAACGCATTATTCAGGAACTGGATTACAAAATTGAAATGCACCTCGATTTAATAGTTGGTCTGCCACTCGACTACTGGAACGACATTAAACACAGTTTTGAAGAGGTATTTAAACTCTTTGCTCCCGAAATGCAATTGGGCTTTTTAAAATTTTTGAAAGGCACCACCATGCGTGATAAAGAACAACACGGCTTTGTTTACGACCCGCATCCGCCCTATCAAATAATAGAAAGCAACTACCTTTCAAAAGAGGAATTATTTAAAATCACGCAACTGGAACATGCGCTTGAAATTTATTGGAACAGTGGTAAAGCCCAACAGGTACTAAAATACGTTTCGAATCAATACGGCAGTTTTGACTTTTTGATGGGTCTCGGTGCCTATTTTGGAACTCGCAGAGCTTACCACAAATACTCATTAGACGATGTGTTCGAAATTTTAAAAGACTTTTCTTTGCAACATTATTCTGAAGATACTGTTTTGCAACAACTCATTGGTATTGACTATTATCTGCACTTTAAGGTAAAACCCAAGCCGCTTATTTTGCAGGAAATTAGCCGTGAAGAAAAAAATGAAGTTATTGAACAGTTAAAACTGAACCATCATAAATTTCGCTTTGTGATTTTGCCCATAAATTTTGATTACGAAAAATTCTGTGCAAATACACAAATACATCCGGGCAATTATTATTTGTGCATTCAATATACCGGAACGTTAAAAGCCACTGTGGCGACCTGTTGCAACACCAAAGCGATTTTAGAAAAACACAAATAGCTTTTAAAAAATAAATCCGGGGATTTCCTTCCACCGGTCGCTTTCGGCATACCCCTTAATCAACTCATTCCTTTTTTCCAGAAACTTCTTTAGGTAGGAACTTAATACAAACTCATCGGCCAGTTTTCCCAAAAAGCCATAAGGCGAGCCAAAAGTAAACACATCCTTCATTATCGTTTTGCCATCAATTACTTCAAAAAGATGCTGATGCGTTAAGCTTTTAAATGGTCCATCGACCATTTCGTCGGTAAATGAGTCGTACAACTGCATTTTTGTGATGGCAGATGTAAGTGTAAACCAAAAACCGAAATGTTTTGCGCGCCAGGTAACCACTTCGTGAAGCTGGATAAAACCGCTAACACGGCCGGCAACAGCCTCTTCCCTATTGTCTCCTGCACTAATCAAATGAAGGTCGATGCTCCTTGATAAATCGAAGCAACGTTTAAGCGGTGCATTAATGGAAGTAATTAAGTGAATTGTTGGCATTAATATAATCAGGAGAAATTAAAATTTCTTTCTGTACTGCAATATTAGCCATTAAAGAACTGATAACACTTAATAGTTCCTACACCTTATGAGTTTGTGCCAGTGCCAGCGGTTTCCCGCTCTTCACAACTATTTCAGAGCCCTCTGCTAAAAAAACCGAAGCAGGATGCTGATTATTCAGAAAGTCAAATTTGCCGCCATACATATCTCCAAAATCAAAATCACAGGCAAAATCGGTTACCGGATATACTTTCCAGGAAGGATGTTCCACCCCATACTCCTGTGTGTTGCCGGTATTTTGTTTGGTATAACCCCAATAATGCTCGGTAATAAATTCTTCTTCACTACCGGGCAAAAAAGAGACCGCCTGATTCAAGGCTTTTACCTGCATGTTTTGCCATTTCGTTTTATAACAGGCGTAATTTACATTGATAAACTCCTCGTCGGATTTCCAATCGTGTTTCATTTTTAAAGTTTCGTAAGGTTCGCCATAAACAGTTCTTGCAACGGCAGTAATGGCAGGCTTTGGCACTATCTCTTTAATAAACACCACACCACGCTTCCAGCCTTTCCCTTCATCAAAATGTTTTACATAAAACCGCAAATTAATTTCTTCAAAATTCTGATGAAAAGGCACGGCCACTCCTTTCACCCGCGTATTTAAAAACATAAATCCCACCAAACTCAGGTAACAACGGTTGTTCCATAAATCAAGCTCCACGCCCTCTGGCAAAAATGGTTTTAAAAAATCAGGGCCAACTACGTAGTTGGCTAAAATTAATTTTCGCCACTCCGCCTTTAAAAATGTTGACTTCATTTCGTTTCATTTAAGTGGTGAATGGCCTCCTTTAAATTGGGATATCTGAATTGAAAGCCGCTTTGTATAAGCTTTTCAGGATACTGCCACATGCTCCCTAAAATCAAATCCGCTTCGGTGCCCATAAAGTAAGCGCCCAATTTTAAAGCAATTGCAGGAGAAGGTAAACCAAACGGACGATGTAATTCGGTTCGCATGGTGCTCATAAAGTCTGCGTTACTGAGTGCGCCGGGAGTGGCACAATTCACAGGACCTTGTAATTCTTTGTGTTCCATTATCCATTCAATCACATTCGCCAAATCTTCTTCCACCAACCAGCTCATGTATTGTTGGCCACTACCCGCCTTACCCCCGAGCCCCAGTTTTACCAATTTTTCTAATTCGGGATAGGCGCCTCCTTTGTTTCCCAACACCAGACTAATCCGGAGCGTAACCTTTCGTGTATTATGTAATCGCGTAGTCTTGTTCCAAAATGTTGTTTCCCAAATCCGACACACATCGGCTAAAAAACCTTCGCCGGTTTCTGCGTCGTTTTCTCTTTTAGGTTGAACGTTGTTGTGGTTGTAGATAGCCCCGGAGGCGCTCTGAATCCACAATGCAGGTGGTGTCTGACATTTTTCGGCAGCACTTGCCAGTGCCATTATAGAGTCAACCCGCGATTCGATGATTTCTTTTTTATTGGCTTCAGTATATCGGCAGTTAATGTTTTTTCCGGCCAGATTTATCAGTGCATCCGCGTATTCCAATTCGCGCCCCCAGTCGCCTGCATTTTTTCCATCCCATTTCACGGTTCTTACATTGTTAATCGCCGGGGCCTCGCTTCGGCTCAGTATTACCAGTTCGTCGCACTTATTTGCAAAATGTTTCACCAACGCCCGCCCAATTTGTCCGGTACCGGCTGCCAATACAATTTTTTTAAACTTTTTCATTTTTCGTTTTTTAATTAGCGCATGTCAAAGGGAGGCAAGACATTCCTTAACCTCATTGTTTATAATTCCCTTCATTTGTTCCATTATGTAAATCCATAAAAGCAGATTCCAATGTTGGGAACAAAAATGTGAAACCCTGTTCTAATGCTCTATGTGGCAAAACCCATCTGCTTTTTAAAATTAGCTCCGTTTCGGTACCAATAACTATGGCGCCAAATTTAAGCAACCACTCAGGAGATGTAAATGCCAGTTTTTTGGAATATACGCGACACAGTATTTCCATAAACGTCTTATTAGTCAAGGGTGTTGGGGCTGTACAATTAAACACACCTTCTTCCTTGTTCATCATCAACCATTCCACCATGCGGCACACGTCCTGTTCGTGTATCCAACTCATCATTTGCCGCCCATTTCCCTGCTTTCCTCCCAGACCAAATTTGACGAGGTTCCTGAGGCGTGGAAAAACACCATCGCTCTTACTCAATACCAAACTGGTTCTTAAAATAACACGGCGCATGTTGTGGATGCCCGCAGTGTTTTCATTAACCGTGTTTTCCCAGGCCTTGCACACTTCTACCGAAAAACCTTCGCCTATTTCGCCATCCGCTTCTGTCATAGGCCTGTCTTCGGCGTGGCGGTAAATGGTGGCCGACGCACTTTGAATCCACAACTTCGGTACTGTTTGACACCTGTTAATTGCTGCCGCTAAAACTTCCACTGAATTGGTTCGCGAATCAATTATTTCTTTTTTATTTTTTTGGTTGTAACGGCAGTTCACATTTTTGCCGGTGAGATTTATCAATACATCCGCATTTTCCAATTCCACCCACCAACTGCCAAGGGTTTTGCCATCCCACTTAACCGTTCTCACATGTTTGTTTGCAGGCGATTCGCTTCTGCTAAGAATCACTATTTCGTTACACTTGTCCTTGAAATAAGCCACCAGTGCTTTTCCCATTTGTCCGGTACCTGCTGCTAAAACTATTTTTCCAAATTGTGCCATGACCTAATTTAATATAACTGATAAGATAAGCAAACGGTACACCACCCAGCTAACAGAAGCCAGCCAATGGATTTGCAACACCTTCATACGGCGCCAGTGTTCTATAAACATAAGGGATGCAACCGCCATAAATACAGCGGCATAAAATACACTTCCTGCAGAAACTCCCAATTTGGCTATGCCCAATACCATCAGCAATAACAGGGCTCCTGCAAAAGAAATGCTCATCATATTACCCAGATAGTCCAAACGTTTTTTTGGGGCAATAAAAAATAAAGTCACACTTTGAAATACAATTTGTCCGCCGCATATCATAAACTCTCTGAAAAATTTACTGGGAGGAATAACGCCATTTAGTATAACTGAGTATTTACTTAACACCATTGATGTGAATAGCCAGGTAAATACAATGTAAGCCCAACGGTAAAACAGATTCACATCAGGCACACAGGCGTTTTGTTTTTGCACTGCGGGAATAATGACTTTGCGGTTATACGAAATAAAAGCATACACGTGTTTCATCAACCATCGGAAAAAATTCCAGCGAAAAAGCGGCGCAAACACAGGCCAGGCATGGGCCAACACGCGCATTAAACTGTCGATGCCATAAAGCACCACGCCGGTTTTTGTGTTTACGAGTGCAATTTCGTTTCGCGCCCGGTCTTTATCAATTAAGGCACAGGTGTTAGCACTCATTTCTCCGTAAGCCTCACGGCCATTGGCATCCAGCATTTTTGTTTTAATAAAAGCCGAGGTGTAGGCTTCGCAAAGCGGGCAATCGTCGTCGAAAATGAGCACATGGTGTTGTAATGTTTTCATACCGCTTATTTTATGTGAATACGTAGTTCATTTTTGTGACAGAACGCACGGGTTCTTATTTCATTAATTTAAGAAGGGTTCCAAAAAACCAGTTTTCATCGGCCTTCATCATCATGTCCACCGATTTATCCATCTTTCCCACAAAATTGCCAAGCTGCCCCATCATTTGCGTAAACTCCTTTATTTCAGCCTTTTTTTGGTCGCCTTCCACGGTTTTAAGTTGCGTTAAAATTTTTTTCACCGGTTCAATTTCGCGGCGTTTACGTTCAGTGGCTATGCGGCGCGCCACTTCCCAAATATCCTTTTCAGCCACAAAATATTCTTTGCGTTCGCCCGGATTCAGTTCTTTACGAATGAGTGTCCAGTTTACCAAATCACGCAAACTCATGTTGGCATTTCCCCGCGAAATTTGTAATTCCTCCATAATTTCGTCGGTACTCAATGGTTGAGGGGCTATTAATAATAAGGCGTGAACCTGCGCCATGGTGCGGTTAATACCCCATTCGCTGCCCAGTGTGCCCCAGGTTTGGATAAATTGTCGTTTGGCTTCTTCAAATTTCATGGTACAAATATATACATAATTCCTGTACTTTCAATATTTACTGAAAGTTAAATAATTAAAAGCCTCCTTTTTCTTCAAAATTGGATTAACAACATTCGGTTTGTACATTTGTTGGCTCATTTAAACTTTACCGATATGTTACAATCAATAGAACCTAAAGCCTTATGGAATCATTTTTCGGCGCTGAATGCCGTTCCACGTCCATCTAAAAAAGAAGAACGTGTAATTGAATTTATGCTGCGCTTCGGCAAAGAGCTTGGCCTGCCAACCACGCGCGATGCCGTGGGCAATGTTATTATTACCAAACCTGCCAGCAAAGGCATGGAAGACCGCGCCACCGTGTGTTTGCAAAGTCATCTCGACATGGTGCATCAAAAGAATTCGGATACTACTTTTGATTTTAACTCCCAGGGCATTGATATGTATGTGGATGGTGACTGGGTGCGTGCCCGCGGTACTACACTTGGAGCCGACAATGGCATTGGTGTGGCCAGCATTATGACCATTCTTGCCTCTACTGAAATTCAACATCCGCCTATTGAAGCGCTGTTTACCATTGATGAAGAAACGGGTATGACCGGCGCGCTCAATTTACAGGGTGGATTACTGCACGCAAAATTTATGCTTAACCTTGATACGGAAGACGACCATGAATTAACCATTGGCTGTGCCGGTGGAGTGGATGTTACCGCTAATGGCAATTACAACGGCGAATCTGCGCCTTCAGATTCAAAAGGATTTCGGGTGCAACTAAAAGGTTTAACTGGTGGGCATTCGGGCATGGACATTCATTTGGGTAGAGGCAATGCCAATAAATTAATGAACCGTGTTTTAAGCGTCGCCGCCGAAAAATTTTCCATCCGCATCAGCAGCCTTGATGGTGGCAGTTTGCGTAATGCCATTCCCCGCGAATCAGTAGCCGAGATTTGTTTGTCTGGTTCATCTGCCGGTGATTTTTTAAAATTTATTCAGGAGCAACAGCATGTTCTTAAATCAGAATATGCGACCACCGATGCCAATTTAATGTTGAGCGCCGAAGAAATTCCCACACCTGCCACTGTGTTCGCAGCCAACTTTCAGTATCAGTTACTTCGCAGTATTTACGCCTGTCCTAACGGCATTTACCGTATGAGTCCTGATGTGGACCGGTTGGTGCAAAGCAGTAATAACCTGGCGCGTGTGTTGGTGAAAGATAATAAGTGTACCATTCAGTGTCTTACGCGAAGTTCGGTGGATAGTGAAAAAATGGATGTGGCCAATGCTATCAGAAGTTGTTTTGAATTGTGTGGTGCCGAAGTGAGTTTTAGTGGCGCCTATCCGGGCTGGACTCCCCGCCCCACTTCAGAAATTGTGAGCCTGATGAGTGGTTTGTACGAAAACATGTATGGCAGCAAAGCCCATGTAAATGCGATACACGCTGGTTTGGAATGTGGCATTTTAGGCACCAATTATCCGAATATGCAAATGATTTCTTTTGGCCCGAACATCAGAGGGGCGCATTCGCCTGATGAGTGCGTGCAAATAAGCTCGGTTCAAAAATACTGGAACTACCTTTTAGAGACGTTGAAACAGATTCCTAAATAAATTGTTTTTCTTAAAAGAACCTTTTAATACTCTCATTAAAAGGTACTTTAGAAAAAAGTTTCATTTATTTCCGCTTGTCTTTAAAAGTGGCATACTAAAATGCAGGGAAATTACTGATCTAAAAATCCTGAGGAATAATTTTGGGTATCAGCGCCAGGGATTGTAGCGAAAATGCTGTGCAGGACTTTGCATTATGTTTGTTGGCTAAGGAGGGGGCATAACGCTAGTGACGTTATGAGCCAGACAGTGCGGTAGCGGAAGCCACCGCAGCCCTTCGACACACTCAGGGCAAGCCTACAAACATAGCAAAGGACAAACAGCATTGCAGCACGGCAACAAGCCAGTGGCTTGGTGAGCGAGATTGTGCGATTGACGGTGGCAATGAGCGAGGCCTCATTTTCTCGCTCATTGACA
>JADLED010000143.1 GCA_020846335.1 Bacteroidia bacterium | reverse complement strand
TAACCAATTTAAGATCGATGGCTTTTTGCAAACTGAGTCTGTGGTGTTTGGCAGAAACCGGTAAAATACCAAGTGCCAAAACAATCAAAATTATATTTCTCATTTTTCCTCCCTTTTTAATAATAACAAGGCAGATGGGTTTTGGTTACAAGTTTTATTTTGTAATTTGCTTTCATTAAATACAACGCAATGGAAAGATTTACCGGACTAATAGGCATTCTCGTAATTTTTGGAATTGCTTATTTAATGTCATCCAACCGCAAGGCCATTAATTTACGACTGGTGTTGAGCGGCTTGGCGCTTCAGTTGTTAATAGCAGTGCTGGTTTTAAAGGTTCCGTTTATAACCAATTTTTTTGCTGCAGTAGGCAAAGGCATGGCCAAAATTGAACAATTTGCCTCGCAAGGTGCATCCTTTGTGTATGGAGGAATAATGGTCGACGACCATCAGGGCTCTTCGTTATCGTTTGGAGCGCCTCACACCTTTGTGTTTGCATTTAGTGTAACCGCCACCATTATTTTAGTTTGTGTGCTCGTGGCAATTTTGTACCATATTGGTATCATGCAAAAAGTAGTGTCTGTTATTGCCAGAGTAATGAACAAAGTAATGCGTGCCAGTGGTGCCGAGGCTTTGAGCAATGTGGCAAGCGCATTTGTGGGTCAGGTGGAAGCACAGGTAATGATACGACCTTATCTTTCAACCATGACTCGCTCTGAACTACTCTCGTCAATGGCCGGCAGCATGGCCTGTATTGCCGGAGGCATTATGATTGTTTACATTAACATGGGTGCCAAAGCCGAATACCTGCTCACTGCCAGTTTAATGGCCGCTCCTGCTGCTTTAGTTATTTCAAAAATTATTTTACCCGAAACCGAGGAGCCGCTCACCAAAGGCACGGTGCGGTTGGAAGTAAAAAAAGAACATGCTAATTTAATTGACGCCATTTCGCATGGTGCAGCCGATGGCATGAAAATTGCCATTAATGTGTTGGCCATGCTCATTGGTTTTATTGGTTTAATCGCACTGATTAATTACGGACTTGGAAAAATTTATCCGGAACTTTCGCTCGATTACATTTTTAGTAAGTTGTTTTATCCACTGGCCTGGTGCATGGGCGTGCCGGGCGAAGATGTGAATCAGGTAGCCATTTTAATGGGCCAAAAATTAACGGTAAATGAGTTCATTGCCTTTGATACCATGACACATAAACTCGCCACGCCTTTAAGTGAAAAGGGTTTAATAATTGCCAGTTTTGCCATTTGTGGTTTTGCCAACTTTAGTTCGGTTGGCATGCAAATAGGTGGCATCGGTTCCCTGGCTCCCGAACGGAGAACCGATTTGGCTAAATTAGGAATGCGGGCCTTGGTGAGTGGTACGCTTGCAAGTTACCTTTCGGCCACTATTGCAGGAATGTTATTGTAAATTGTGAGAACGCTTAGTTATATAGTTGCCATAATAATCTGTTTAAATGCCGGGGCACAAAATGTGGATGTGCGTTTGCTAAAAACTCTTAATGCCAGACAGATGCCGCAATGGGATGCAGGCATGAAGGGCGTATCGTATGCGCCTTATGCAGTAATGCCTTCGGCCATAGCGGCTACGTGGGCACATGGCTATTTTAACAAGGATAAAGTAATGATGCGTAATGGTTACAAAAGTGCCATTGCAGTGGGTTTGGCCATGATAACCACCAGTGGTTTAAAAATTGCCATTAACCGTACGCGTCCGTTTAAAGAATATCCTAACGACATCACCCTGCGTGTAAAAGAACCCGGACCTTATTCTTTTCCGAGCGGGCACACCACTTCTGCATTCGCCACCGCCACTGCTTTGAGTTTAAGTTATAAAAAATGGTACGTAGCAGTGCCTTCTTATTTGTATGCTGGTTTTGTTGGCTATTCGCGCATGCGTTTGGGCGTGCATTATCCCAGTGATGTGTTGGGTGGAATGGCCATTGGCATTGGTGCCGGTTTTTTAACCTGGTGGGTGGATAAAAAAGTGAATGGTTTGTGAGGAGATTTAAAAGAATAAATACATCTCAGCTAATAGTCAACATCAATTAATTTTCACACCCTGTTACTTTTCCTTTCTCTCTCATTATACGAATAGTTCGTATGCGATTCTATTTTTATTCATTTCTATTTGTGTTGATTGGCTGTAAAGTCAGCGATAGGAGCGTAGCAGGAACTTATGTTGAACCTGGCGGAAGAAGCATTGTTCTGAATCCTGACCATACCTGCAAGATATCGGTTGCTGAAGGAAAGATTGCTTTTGGAGATTGGCTTTTAAAAGATGGTTATTTGAGTTTTACGATGTATGATGAAAATTATCTTTATCTGAAAGATTTAAGTTTTAAAATTAATCGTAAGAAAATTGTTTCTCCAAATTTGGAGATGTTTCCTCACTGTGTAAATTACATTTATAAGAGGTTGGATAAATCTAAAGATTAGGCATTCGCTTATTGCATCAAGCCCGCTTTAGCATCCTTTAAAGTGCTGATAACTTCCACCAGTTGATCCATCTCTTCGCGGGTATTAAAAGAGTGAATGCAAAAACGAATGCGTTCCGTGCCGGGTTTCACTGTGGGGCTTTTAAAGGCACGGCAACTAATATTTTTTTCTGCCAAATCGTGTTCAATGGCATCCACCTGTTCGTTATTGCCGATGTGCAGGGTGTGTATGGCGCTCTGACTTTTAACCAGATTTTTGAGGCCGGAAGTTTTAGAATAAAAATAAGCGATGTTGGATTGCAACACATCTTTGTTATCGGTTTCAATCAGCAAGCGATAGGCCTGCAAAATGGCTTCAATGTTGTATTGCGGCAGTGCAGTGGAATACATAAATGGTCGCGAAAAATTAATGAGGTAGTTTCTTAAAATTTCACTCCCCACCACCGAAGCGCCATTGCAGCCAAGGGCCTTGCCGTAGGTATAAATGCGTGCAAAACAGCGTTGTTCCATGCCCAGCGCGCTGCACAGGCCACGTCCCTGTTTTCCGAAAACACCAATGGCATGGGCTTCGTCCACAATCAAAAAAATATTTTTAAGTACTTCGCAAATTTCGGCCAGCTCAAGCAATGGAGCCGAATCGCCGTCCAACGAATAAACGCTTTCAACCACCACATAAATGTTTTCGTAGGTTTTATGATGCCGGTAAATAAGCTCTTCCAATGCCTCCACATTGTTGTGCTTAAATTTATAATGTGTGGCCTGGCTCAGACGTATTCCGTCAAGTGCCGAGGCATGAAGCAATTCATCGTAAAGAATTAAATCGGTTTTTTGTGGAACCGCCGAAAGCAATCCCAGATTAGCATCGTAGCCCGAATTAAAAATCAAAGCACTGCGTCCGTGATGAAAAAGGGCTATTTGTTTTTCGGCTTCTTCAATAAATACACTGTTGCCGCTTACCAGTCGTGAGCCCGTGGCCCCGTATTGGGTGCGGTCGGTAGAGGCATCTCCATCCAGGCATTGCGACAAAATTCCTGTTTTCGAAAATCCAAGATAATCGTTGCTGCAAAAATCAATGGGAGGTAAATCGGTTTTTAACTTTTTTAAAAGTCCTTTTTGCGTGCGCTCGGCAAGCGACTTTAAAATGTGTGTAGGCTGCTGGTATAACGACATGGTGATTAAATTTTAGTCTGTAATCCACGGAACCTCTTTCTTCAAATCAAATTTAATCAATTCAGCCGACAAATGAAAGGCTTTTAAAAAGCCCTAAACAATGCGACCGTCGCTCATTACCAGCGTGCGATCGGCCATTTTTGCCAAAGCGGCGTTGTGTGTCACAATTACAAAGGTTTGTTTAAACTCGTCGCGCAGCCTGAAAAAGAGTTGATGCAGTTCTTCGGCATTTTTGCTATCGAGATTTCCGCTGGGTTCATCGGCAAAAATAACTTTAGGATTGTTGATGAGCGCTCTGGCCACCGCCACCCGCTGTTGTTCGCCACCACTCAGTTCCGAAGGTTTGTGTTGCACACGGTCTTTAAGGCCAAGTAAATCCAATAACTCCTCGGCCCGTTTCATGCTTTCTTTTTTGTTGCGGTTGGCAATTAATGCGGGAATGGAAACGTTTTCAAGTGCCGTAAATTCGGGGAGTAGTTGGTGAAACTGAAACACAAAACCAATATGACTGTTGCGGAATGCGGCCAGTTTTTTATCGTTGAGTGCCGATACTTCTTCCCCATTAATAACCACACTGCCTTTGGTGGCTCGGTCGAGTGTGCCCAGTATGGTTAACAAGGTTGTTTTTCCGGCACCCGAAGAGCCCACAATGGAAACCACTTCGGCATCTTTAATTTCAAGATCAACTCCTTTTAAAATTTCGAGTTCGTTTATTTTTTTATAAATACTTTTTGCAACAATCATAACTTAGCTCAAATATACGTAACACATCAGCGTGATGATTAAAATTCCTAAAATGTCTAATACAAGGCCCACCCTTAACATGTCTCCCATTTTAATTTGACGGGTTCCAAACACAATGGTGTTGGCGGCGGTGGCCACGGGCAGCATAAAACCCAATGAGGCCGCAAAGGTGGCGGGCATCATGAGTAAAAGCGGGTGCACATTCAAATCCTTTTGAAGTGCAATCATTACCGGAATGGCTAACTGAATACTGGCAATGTTGGAAGCAAATTCGCTGATGATGGTAACTACTACGCAAATGCCTAAAATAATAAGCAGTGGCGAAACACCTTTGAGCACCACCAAACTTGCCGCCAGCCAATTGCTTAGTCCCGAAATCTCGAAACCATATGCTAACGCAAAACCGGAGCCAAACATCAGAATAATGTCGTAACGTAATTTTTTGGCATCCTCCCAAACCAGCAGCGACTCTCCCCGGTTTTTTTTGGAAGGAATTAAAAACAGCAACAAGGCGGCCAATACGGCCACAAACGAATCGTCGATAAATTTCGGCACTTTAAACAAATGGTTCCAGCCGCTGAAACGGTATGGGCCTATATCTATGTCGGCTCGTGTAAACCAAAGTACAATGCATAAGCCAAACAAAAAGGCCACCCATTTTTCTTCCCAGCTAAATCCGCCAAGTTGTTTATAGGCATCGGCAAAATATTTTTTTCCAATTTCGAGACTTACTTTTTTTCGGAGGAAATAAAAATTCAGAACTAAAAAAGTGCAGATTAAAAAAACAAAAGAGATGGGATAACCAATCGAACTCCATTTTAAAAAATTAAGATCGTTGTTGTCGGGAAAAGCCTGCCGGTATTCTTTAAAAAAATACATATTGGGCGGTGTACCAACCGGTGTGGCCATGCCGCCAATGGTGGCCGAAAAGGCGAGTCCCAGCAACAGAGCGGCGGCAAAACGGTGATCGTTTTTTTTAATGTGAGCTTTGGTTTCGTTTATGAGTGCAAACACAGCGCTAAACAACATCATGGTGGTGGCGGTGTTGCTAATCCAGTTGCTGATTAAATAGGTGGATAACATAACGCCTGATAAAATACTGGATGGATTTTTTCCTACAACTGATAAAATTTTTAAAGCAATGCGTTTATGAAAGTTCCATTTTTCGATGGCAAAGGCCAGCATAAAACCACCAATAAATAAAAAGATAATGCTATCGGAATATTGTTGCGCCACGGTTTTGCTATCGCTTAAACCAAGCACCGGTAAAATAAACACCGGCACCAGTGCCGTAACGGCCAAACTCACGGCCTCGGTAAACCACCAGGTACACATCCATAAGGCCACACCGGCCATTAAACTTACATTGTGATTGCTGGCATCGAGCTCAATAAAAAACCAAAACAACATGGCCAATAAAGGACCAAGCAGTTGAAAAATGTATCTTTTTTTGCCTTCCAGAAATTAAGATTTATTGGACTTGAAGGTAATTTAAAAAACGCTCAACTCTGAATAAATTGCTAATTTTGTTTACTATGGCTAAGATTGTAGGTTTTATCAAATGGCTGGTTGATTTTATTACCAACCGCATCTGGAAAATAAGAATCAGTAAACTCAGCAAAGGCAAAGGTTTTATTATAAAACAACTTCGCGTGATTACGCTTGCCTTAAAAGGCTTTTACGAAGACAATTGTTTGGTTTCTGCCACAGCACTTACGTTCTATACCCTGTTTTCCATTGTGCCCATACTCGCATTGGTTTTTGCCATTGCTCAGGGCTTCGGTTATCAAAAAAACCTTCAGGAACAGATATTACAAAGCTACGGTCAATATGAAGACATATTAAACAATGCTTTTGTTTATGCCAACTCCATGTTGTCAACTACAAAGGGCGGTGTAATTGCGGGTTTTGGTATAGTGTTGTTGTTGTGGAGCGTAATGAAATTATTAATCAGTATCGAAAACAGCTTTAATCAGATTTGGGAAGTACGTGTAGGCAGAAGCTGGGTAAGAAAAGTAACGGATTATTTAACCATTATGTTAGTGGGTCCACTTTTGCTGATAGTATCGGGCGGTATTGAAGTAGCAGTTCAAAACCAACTTGGCAGCATGCACCTTATTGGCTTTGTTGGAACCTTCTTTATTAAATTACTGGCATACTCATTGGTGGCCTGCGTGTTTATTTTTTTATACATGGTTTTGCCAAACACAAAGGTAAATTTTATGTCGGCATTGGCGGCAGGAGTTGTGTCCACCATATTGTTTGAACTCTTAGGTTGGGGTTACGTTAAATTTCAGGTAGGCGCTAACCGCATGAACGCTATTTATGGTGGCTTTGCGGCTTTGCCTTTATTTTTAATCTGGCTGCAATACAGTTGGTACATCGTGTTGTTTGGTGCCGAGGTGGCCTATGCCAATCAGTTTGTCGACCACTATGAATTGGAAGATGATATTAAAAATCTGAGCGTGCGCTATAAAAAAGTGATATCGCTGATGATTGCCAATTTGGTGGCCCGTCGTTTTTACAATAACGAACCTGCTCTGGACATTGTCGGTATTTCTGAAAAACTTGATTTACCAACCAGGCTTACAAAAAATCTTGTGAATGAATTTGTATCCACCGGCATTTTTGTGGAAGTGCGTACCGATAAGGATAAAGAAGTGGTGTATCAACCCGGTGTAACCGAAAGTAAATTCACGGTACAATATGTAATTGACACGCTTGACCGCAAGGGAGTAAACAGCCTGCCAATTAACGACACCACCGAATTGCTCCACATAAATACCATGATGCAGGAAATGGATAATTTAATGGACAATAAAACCGGCCATTTGTTGGTAAAAGATTTGGTTAAGTAAATGCCTAAATATTTCAGCATACTTATTTTAAGTTTGTTTTTTTGTACGGCCACCCAGGCACAACTAAAAGACACCATGGCTGTTAAAGCCGATAGCATTGCACTAGCCAAAGCCAATCATAAAAAAATTTATTCCTCTCCGCGTCGTGCCACCATTATGAGTGCCATACTTCCCGGACTTGGTCAGGTCTACAACCGCAAGTATTGGAAGGTGCCAATTATTTATGTTGGTTTGGGTGGCTTTGCCTATATGTTTAGTTTTAACAATGCACTCTACAAAGATTACAAAAAGGATGTAATTGCCTATTACGACAGCGATCCGGCTACGGTTGCGGTTCATCCGTATTCGGGCGATGCCCTTCAAACACAAAAATTATATTACCGCAAATACCGCGATTTTGCAATAATCGGAATGGGAGTGGTTTATCTCATTAATTTAATTGATGCCAATGTGGATGCCCACTTAAAAACATTTGATGTGAGTGATGACCTAAGTCTTCAATTGGAACCTTGGATGCAGCCACAAAACACAGGGTTCGGCATGGCCACCGGTGTTACTCTTAAACTTAATTTTAAAAAATGAAAATAGCCTTAATTGGATACGGTAAAATGGGTAAGGAAATTGAAGCCATTGCCCTGCAACGCGGACATGAGATTGTGTTAAAAGTTAACAGATCAAACAGTGAGACTTTAAAAAAAGAAGATTATCTGAAAGCCGATGTGGCTATTGAATTTAGCACACCACATACGGTAATTAAAAACGTGGAGCAATGTTTTAACGTGGGATTACCGGTGGTGGTGGGCACCACAGGCTGGTACCAACATTTTGAAACCGTGAAGGAGGATTGTCTTAAAAAAAACGGCGCCTTGTTTCATGCCACCAATTTTAGTCTGGGCGTGAACTTATTTTTTAAGGTAAACACCTATTTGGCGGAATTAATGAACAAATATCCGGATTACAATGTGAGCATGGAAGAAATTCACCACATTCACAAACTCGATAAACCCAGTGGCACTGCGATTACACTTGCCAATCAGGTAATTTCTAAAATTAGCCGGAAAACAAAATGGAGTATTGATGAAAAGAAGGAAGAAACTCTTTTTATTAAAGATGTGAGAGAAGGCGAAGTGCCGGGTACGCACATTATTAAATACCAATCAGCCGTAGACGATATTGAAATTATGCATAAGGCGCATAACCGCAAGGGTTTTGCTTTGGGCGCCATTATTGCAGCCGAATTTCTAAAAGGCAAAAAGGGCATCTACACCATGAATGACATTATTTAAACACCTGAAATTTGTCGTACCACTGGATAAAAATATTTGAAAGCGAAATGGAATTCCTCAATTACATTCAGCCAAACACCTTTGTGTTGTTTGAATTGCGGGGAGAAAAAATTTGCGTTACCCGAAGCGACAAAGGCTATTATGCGGTTCAGGATAGGTGTCCACACAATGGTGCCAGTTTAAGCAAGGGTTTTTGCAGTAAAAACAACGAAATTGTTTGCCCCCTTCACCGTTACTCTTTCGACCTGCAAACGGGCAAAGCCACATCGGGCGGGGCATATGCCTTAAAAACCTATCCCATCGAAATAAAAAGAGACGGTGTTTTTGTTGGTATTAAGGCCAAGTGGTGGGAAGCGTGAGTTGTGAGCCGATGCGCCATAAGCTATGTTTAATTGATATTAGAAATTTAGATTTTCATCTCCCGCTTAATCCGTTCCAGCAAAAATTCTAATCCGTTTAATTTTATTTCGTAAACGGTTTGCAGTAACATGCCGGTTTTACCGGGCGGAAAGCCTTTGCGCGCAAACCATTCCAAATAACTCACGGGTAGGCGGTAATACAAAGTGCCCTCGTATTTACCAAAAGGCATGGGCTTGCTTACCAGTTCAATCAATCTTTGTGGATTAAATCCCGGGTCCATTATTCGTTTATTAATTGATTTAATTCGCCGGTATAATCGCTTTGCAAATCGGGATGCAGCGCGGCAATCAATGTTTTTATCTTTTTTAGTTCCTGCTCAAACAAATTTATCAGCAACTGACTTTTTCTGAAAGGAATGCCTGACTCTTTTAACTTG
Organism: Bacteroidia bacterium; assembly: GCA_020846335.1. GTDB lineage: Bacteria > Bacteroidota > Bacteroidia > B-17B0 > Aurantibacillaceae > Aurantibacillus. The sequence goes on along the minus strand of JADLED010000143.1, from coordinate 22,053 downwards.
TAACAAAAATAAAGATGCAAATCGGCTGCCAGACCTTTATCATTAAGGTAACGGCAATATTTTACTATTTGCCTTAAAATTTTCCTCAAACTTTTTTTGGTGTAATACAAATTGTTTCCCCGGTCGATTCCGGCAAACTGTTGGTCCACCTGCAATTTCACTTCCGACATAAAAGTTGCCTTATCGTGAGCTTCAAAAATCAAGTAACCTAAAAACTCTTTGTTGTCTTTTTTATAGCGGGCCAGTTCAATGCAAAGGTCCACCAATTGTCGCGGTTCAAGCTCCTGCAACTCTTTTTTTATTTCGGCAATGGTTCCGGTTTTCACTTAGGCAAGTTAGTGCATCTTAAAAACAAAAACTGCGGCTCATCACCGCAGTTTTAAATTAAAATCAACAAACAGCAGTAGTTACTACTGCCTCAAAAATTAATCTCTTTTCTTTAACCAGGCTGTAACGGCCGGTGCCAGTTCTTTTTGCGATTTGCCGCCCACAAACACACCTATGTGTCCGCCTTTAAAGCTATAAAGTTCTTTATCCGTGCTGCCCACCAGATCGTTTAATGGAATGGTGGCCGCTGGCGGCACCAGATGATCTTCGGTGGCATAAATATTCAGCAGGGGCGATGTAAGGTTTTTAAGATTCACCTTTTTTCCGCCAACTTCCAGTTCACCTTTTACAAGTTTATTTTTTTGATACAGGTCTTTCATAAATTGACGGAAACATTCTCCGGCCTGATCGGGACTTTCGCTGATCCATTTTTCCATTCGTAAAAAGTTCAACAATTTGTCCTTGTCGTCTAAAGAGTTGGTAAGCGCCTGTTGTTTTTGAACTTTCATCATGGGCTTCAACATGTCAAATCCCTGATTTAAAAAATCGCCGGGAATCAAACCATGGTTGGCATCTACCAGCAAATCAAAATCCATGTCTTTGCTCCAGCGGAACAGTAATCCGTCGTTGGTGCTAAAATCAACCGGTGTTACATGCGTTACCAGATTTTTCACTTTGTTAGGATACAGGGAGGAATAAATAACACTCAGTGTGCCGCCCTGACAAATACTTAAAATATTAATTTTTTCAACGCGGTTAGTTTTGCGGATGTAATCCACACAATTATTAATATAGCCATTCACGTAATCGTCCATGCTCAGATATTTATCGGCCTTGCCCGGAAATCCCCAGTCGATAAGATACACATCCAAACCTGCGCCCAATAAATTTTTAATATAGCTGCGGTCTTGTTGCAAATCCAACATTTTGTAAGTGTTCACCAAGGCATAAATTATTAAAACCGGTGTTTTGTAACTGGCATCACTGTCGCGGTTGTAGCGGTACAGAGTCAGCTTGTCTTCGTTATACACTGCGGTTTTTGGTGTGGTGGCAATGTCCACTTCATCAATTTGTTTTAACGTGTCGTAGCTTTTAATCAGCTTCGTACTCATGGCGTTAAACTCTTCAATCATTTTGTTATCCATGGCTTTGGTTTTTAAAGTGTGTAAAGTTACAATTAATCTCTAAGTACTCTTTTATAAATATATTCAAAATCTGTTAAGAAATCCAGCAGGAATTAATGTGGCCGGTTTTATTTTTGGTCGCATCTTTTGTAATTAGTTGGGCGTGCCCCCATTAAGCGAAAGACTTCTTTAATTTTTTTCAATGCCTTTCTGCTTCATGGGGTCGGGCTGTCGCTCACGCAATGTCGGCTCATGACGTCACTGGCGTTATGCCCTTCGCTCTTTATGCGCCGTACCCTTAGTTTTCATCAAAGGGCGATTGGATAAAGGAGCGCAAATCAGGCCTTGACGTGGCTCCATCCCTCACACTGCTTTTGAGGTTTGGAGAGGATGTTCACAGCGCTTTAATTTTACGCTTTTAAATCCTTGGGGAAAGTAACGATAATTAGAGCACGCAAAAAACGGTTCTCCTTAACGGTTGCCATAAGTGTAAGTGGCATCAGTTAATAAAAACTCAAGCTTCACATCGTCAACAAAAAACTCATTCACACCGTCCACATTCCAGATGGCAATTCCTATTTTGTCTACGGTGGTGGCATTAAAACTCACGGAGTCAATTAACTCGTAACCAAATTCTTTTAAGTCCCATTTCCCCGACGGCATATCTTCCTGATTCAGATAAAAAGGCAGGTCCAACAGGCTTTTGTGTGCTTTGTCGTAAAAGCGGATAAATACATGCACCTGATTAAACTCACCTTTAAAAAATGTGTGAAGGCTTAGTCTTATTTTTTTAAGGCCTTTGTTCGCAAACAGCTCCGGAAATGGGTATTCTGCCACTTCACAAAAACCCTTTTGTGCATTAAGTTTTAAGGCGTGTGTACCCGATCGGTATTTTTCAGAAGATTGGTAATCGGGCTTTTCACCGTTTTCAAAATTTTCTACAAATACCTGCTTTTTTAAAATGCTTGTTTCATCAATCGGATAAATACAGGCTTTTTCGGTGCGGAAGAAATTTCTCCAAAACAACTCCTTTCCGGTTTCAAACTCACTCAAAATGCCACGGCGCATCTGCATCTCTTTAAACTGATAAAACACCACGCAAATTAAAGCAAGAAAAGCGGCAAGTATTTTTTTTCTGCGGCCTGTTATTCCATTAAAAAGAGCAGCAATCATAATGGCGGGTAAAACATAGTAATCCACGAGACAGCGCTTTAAAATTGGCCAATACCACCAGGCACTGTATAAAAACAAAACTCCAAAAAACAAAAGCGGGAAAATTAATTTTTGTCTTAATGGCAAGTAAAATAGTCCGGCTAACGAAAACAAAAGTAAAGGCACGTAAAGCAACATGCCAAGGTTATAACTGAACAAGGATTCAAAGAATTTTAAATGCCCAAAGTCAAATCGTTCGTTGGAATAAGTGTAAGAAAAAAAGGAACCGGTTTGTTGGTACAAAGTGCCAAACTGATTTATGAGTACGCCTAAAATGAGTAAGGCAGCGGCACCTGTTTTGGAAGTGTACAATTTTAAGTCGCGCCGGTTTAATGTAAATCCTTTGGGAATAAAAGCGGGAATGATAAAAATACATAAGCCATTCAGTGGTCGGATGCAAACACTAATTACAAAAAAGAGGAGCGTGGCACTCATGTATTCGGCTTTTTTTTCTGGAAAATGAAGGAACTGGTAAGCGCTGTAAACAAACAATACCATAAAAGTAAAGGAGTAGGTGTGTGCCAGCGTATTGTAAAACACACTGTAATTAAAAAGGTGTGTGCCATAAAACAATAACATGGGAACACCCAGCGCAACCGCATTATTATTATAAATTTTAAAAAGAAGTTTTCTTAAAAAGATTAATCCCAGGAGCAAATAAAAAAGCGAAGCCACACCCATCCATAGCTGATAAGGCCATGAATACCCATCGGCAGGCGATGCACTTAGTTTAGCAGTAAGATGGCCGCACCAAAAAAAGGGCAACCAAACAAAGGATAAACAGGCGTAATACTTGTTTATTTTTTTGCCTTTGTAATCGGTTAAAAAATTATCCTGTGGATTATCGAAAGAGCTAACAGCATAATTATCGCTGTAGGCTTTATTAAACCAGTTAAAAGTTAAGGCCTCGTCGTGGTAAATAAATTTAGCGGGTAAATAGGAGTAGTAGCCAAGCCCATCGCCGGCAATAAAACGGTGCCAGGGCGAATTAAGTGGTCGCACAAGAATAAAAACAAGCACCACCGAAACCAGAAAGGCCCTGAATAAAAGATTGTATTTATTGGTAAAAAGATTCAACGCGTTTTTTTTATATCGGCCTCTGCGTTGAAATTATGGAAAAACAGCAAATAAAAAAAGGCTGCCCGAACAATCTAAAAACGGGCAGCCTCTTTCAAGGATTCTTAAGTACTCTAAGAATTACTTTTTGCGGGCTTTTGCCCCTTTCTCCTCTTCAAACAGTTCTACCGAACCATTTGTAAGCGTGAGTTTCGATTGCAAATCTTTAATTTGCTTTTTAAGTTCATACACAGTTTTTTGAAGTTCTTCTACTTCGCTTTTAAAAACCACAGGCAGGTTGGCAAAAGTGCTTTCAAATTGTTTTTCGAAATGCTTTTTAACATCCATGCTCAGGTTTAATGCGTCGCCTTTTACTTTGCTGAATTCTTCGCTGGCAAAAAGTTCGGTAAACAATTGTTCGTTTACTTTCACCCATTCGCTGTACATTTCCTGTGCGCTTGGTGCGGTAGTCATGGCCTCAGGCTTCGAGTATTTTTCAACGTAATTTTGCATGATGCTTTCAACACCTTTTTTGGTGGTGTTTTGAAGGTGCATTTGCAACTCGGCTTGTTTAATGCTGTATTCGGCCATTTTATCCATTAAAGAAATAATAGCTTCTGCATTTTCTTTTTCTTTACCCGGTGCAACCACTTTCATTAAAGGTTCAAAAGTTTTACCAAATACATTTTGTACCTGAGTGTAAAAATCTTTTAAGCTGCTAACTGCGCCGTTGCTGGCAAACAGGTTAGGGAAGTTGGAAGAAACATTTTGCATTTGAGCATAAAATTCTTTGCCCATGTTGTTTTGATTGGCAAAAAACTCCTGTAATTTTTTAATGCCGTTATCGTAAGCTTCTTTCATAGAGGCTTCGTTATAAAAACCGGCAAACATTTGTTTGCTAAGGTTATTATATGTTTCGGCAGTAAACATGTTTTTAAGTGCCTCAGGGTTAAACTGGCCTTTTTGCATCATATCAACCATTGGTTGAAAAAACTGTTGCATGTTGGCATACACTTGTTGTCCCTGCATGTAGTTGGCAAAAATATCTTTGTTAAAAGTACCACCCACATTTTTGCTCATGGCATCATAAGAAGCATTAAGAGTGTTTAACCACGAGTTGTAAATGTTGGTGAAGGCGGTGTTGGTTTGACCAAAGTTGGCCATGTAATCCTGAGCAGGTTTACCAAAGTTGGCAAAACTATTTTGGATGCTTTGGTTAAAATCGGCCATTTGTTTGGCGTAAGAAGCCTGTTGGTTAAACCAGTTTTTAAAAAATTCCTGAGGATTGTTTTCGGTACCAACCATGTTAAACATGGTGCCGGTTGAATTTTGCATGTTATTAAATAAACCCATTTGCTTATCGAAATACTCCTTATATAAGGCTTGTCCTTCGCTGGCAATGCTGCCGCTGGTGAAAGCGGATTGCATTTTTTTTGTAGAGTCCATCCAATTGTTAATGAATTGAGTTTGGCTTTCTACCAAAGTATCAATAACCGGGTTACTTGTTTTCATTTTGTATTATTTTAATGTTAAATTATTGCTATTCAATGCTTTATTTGTAATTGCCTGATATTCAGTTTTTTACGAGTGGCTTTGAATTTCTGCTGCAAATATCGCTATTTAGAAGCCTTAGTTCCAAATATTTTTAGTGAAATTATTGTTAAAACTAGGTTAATTCGCTTCTTAATCAGTTTTTTTAACAAAAAGCACCTGTTTAAGCCTTGGACGAAAATTTGAACGCAACTTGTGCCATGGAGATACTTTATTATAGCTAACTGTTTGGGAACATTAGTTTAAGCGCACAAACATTTTATGCTTTCACTTATTTAGTAAGAAGGCAATAAGGACTTGGAAGATATTGAAATTTACGGAGTAGGGGGGCTAAAAGTTGTTTATCCTTGCCAATAAAACAAAAAGAGCGGGGCTTTTAGCACTCGCTCTTTTTTAATTGTGGTGCCTCCAGGAATCGAACCAGGGACACAAGGATTTTCAGTCCTTTGCTCTACCGACTGAGCTAAGGCACCGCTCACTCTTTTATTCGAGGTTGCAAAAATACGGTTTTTATTCATCTTGCAAAATTTTTCTAAAAAAAACTTAAAGTAACTTTACACCCTCTTTATTCGTCTATCTTTAAAACATGAACCTGGCGCTCGATTTTGGTAATACACGCATTAAAGCTGCCCTTTTTAAAGGTAAAGAGCTTGAAGCCAAATACATTTATGATTCGGAACAGGAGTTATTAAATGCATTAAGCACTATTAAAAACATCCAACATTGCATTATTGGCTCGGTTACCAACCAGCATCAAAAGGTTTTCGAAACCCTTTCGAAACACTACCACACCATTTTATTTAAAGCGCAAACTCCAATACCGCTGAGCAACCTCTACAAAAGTGCCCTTACTTTGGGTTCCGACCGCATTGCTGCTTCTGTTGGCGCCTATTCACTTTATCCCAATCAAAATGTATTAACCATCGATGCGGGCACCTGCATCAAATACAATTTTGTGAACTCCTCTAATCAATACCTTGGTGGAGCTATTTCTCCAGGCATTCCAATGCGGCTAAAAGCCATGAATTATTACACTCAGGCTTTACCATTGGTGAATGCTGATATGAATTATGATAAATTAACAGGTGAAAGCACCACCGAATCGTTGCTTTCCGGTGCCCTGCTGGGCGCTGCTTGTGAGGTGGATGCCATGATTGGCCGTTATCACGAAGAGTATCAAAACCTTGTGGTACTTGTTACAGGTGGCGATGCGGATTATTTGTGCAAACAAGTTAAAAGTCGTTTCTTTACCAGCCAAAATCTACTGCTTATAGGCCTTAACACCATATTAAATTATAATCTTGAAAAGTAAATCGGCCATATTCTTCCTTGCACTTGCTGCAGCATTTTTAAGTACTAAGGCTCAAAACAGTACTTTCAGCCCATATTCCCGTTACGGACTGGGCGAAATAGTTCCATCCACATTTGCACACAACAGTTCAATGGGTGGCGCTTATGTGGCCCTGAAACCCGATTCCACTTTTCCGGTTTTTATCAATTCCGGTAATCCTGCTGCCTACGCACTTATTAAACTAACCACGCTCGAAGTAGGTGGCAAGTTTCAGTTTTCAAATTTTAAATCAGGTACAACTAAATTAAATAAATGGGGAACCAATTTTTCTTACGCAGCTGTTGGATTTCCAATTCGTAATAATGGTGGTGCCTGTTTTGGCATAGCTCCTTATTCTTACGTAGGCTACGAAACGCAAAACACTTTTAATCAACCTTCAATTGGCAATGTTACCTACCTCTACACGGGTGATGGTGGACTTAACAAAGCCTTTTTGGGTTATGGTATCATGCCGTTTAAAAATCGCAATGCTGTGTTTCAAAAAAGACACATCTACATTCCCGATTCACTTAAAAACATGGGTAAGGTGGCTTTTGCCCTCCGGAATTTTGGAAGCAAAGTGCTCAGCGATTTTTCTCTTGGATTTAACGCCAATTATTTATTCGGTAATATTAGTGAGGTAACAAAAGTAATTTACCCAAACAGCGTTCTTTATAACAATACCATGCGCGAAAGACAGGTAAATCTTGGCGATTTTACCGGAAATTTTGGTGCTCAAACAGCTATTACTATTGACAGTGTTTGGGACAGAAAGGGAAGAAAATCGAGAATAGAAGCCGAAATAAAAAGGATTAAGGAAAATGCTGATTTACCTGCCGATTTTTTGAAGAAACAAACCGGGTATGTGCAGGATAGCGTGCCATTGCATAAACGAGCCCTAATCGAAAAAGTAAAACTAACCTTTGGGTATTTCAGCAACATCAACAATTCCATTAAGGTAAATTACAGCACAGCAGGTTACAACTACATCGTAAACAGTTCTGGTCAGGAGATTTTAAGAGACACAGCGTATAAAAATTACGATCAAAAGAGCACAGTTACACTGCCGTTTGAGCAAGGATTTGGCATCGGTTTTAAAAAAGGTGAACGTTTAAACATAGTGGCCGATTTTGCAATAACCAACTGGTCGAAATTTAAGTTTTTAAACGATGTAAATAATTTTAAAGACAATTACAGGATTGCAGCCGGAGCAAATTATGTGCCGGAGAAATATGCCACGGGTCGTGGTTCGTTTTATAAAAGGGTTAATTACCGCATAGGTGCAGGTTATAATACAGGCTATATTAATGTAAACAACACCCTGATAAGCGATTACCATGTTTCATTGGGGCTGGGCATTCCTGTTGGAGCCAATCGCTATGTGTCTTCGATGGTAAATGTTGGCGTGCAATTCGGACAAATGGGAACCTCAAACAATAGCCTGGTGAAAGAAAATTACTGGAGGGTAAACTTTGGTTTTACATTTTCTGACCGCTGGTTCCAGAAATTCAGATACGATTAATTGTGTTATCGCTTAAAAATAGTTTGTTCTCCGCATTTTTATTACTTCTTTTAGTTTCCTGTACCAACGATTTAAAAGATGTGATGGCTTTGCCCAGAAATGAATTGAGCCCTTCGCAGGTGGGCGATAGTGTTACCATGTTGTATGTAGACAGCACTCAGCTAAAAATAATGGTAAAGGCCAATAGAATGCTGGTATTTAATAAAAATGTGAAAGAACCATTAACGATTTTACCCAATGGTGTTTTTGTTACATTTTTTGATGCCGAAGAAAAAGTATCTGCAACATTAAGGGCCAATTATGGCATTCGCTACGATTTAAGCCGCAAAATGGAAGCCAAATATGCAGTGGAAGTAGTGAATATTAAGGGAGAAAAACTGCAAACCGAAAAATTAACATGGGACGAAGCTAGTAAACGCATTTATACGGATGCATTTGTAAAAATTACCACCGCCACCGAAATTATTGAAGGAACCGGCATGGAAAGCAATCAGGACTTTACGAAATACGAAATAAAAAAAGTAATTGGTGTAATACAACTTAAAAATGACTAAGCCCGACTTTCAAACCAGAACCTTTGTGTTTTTAGAGCGCCTTTGGCTTATTGCCGCCGCATTGGGCGTTGTATGTGTGGTATATTTTTTAATTAACAAAGACAATGACAGTGCCCTGTTCTTTTTTGGGTTTTTTATTTTGTCATCAGTTATTTACCTCATGCGCAAACGTCAAAGGGTGCGACATCAGTCGTATCTTAAATTTAAAGACGAAGCCGGGCAAAAGAAGGAAAAACAATAAAAGCCTTCTTCGGGCAAACAAATTTCGGCCGGCATTTTACAATTTTAGGAATAAAGCAAAAAGTCCCGCACAAGGCGGGACTTTTTGCTTTATTACACTAACTGAAGGATAGAGTTGTGTAAGTGCTTAGATGGCTAAAACGATTTATTTTAACTCACAGGTAGTTTCGTAAGAGCTCACAACTGTGTATGAGGCTATACCAACTCCACCGTAACTGGTATTGGTACCCTTGTTGGAGAAACAGCCACTGGTATGTTTGAAAGTATTTTTCTTTTGACCTGCCTCAGTTAATTTTGAAGAGGTGGTAGTTTGATTAGTACCTGCGCCAAATCCTGTAACGGTATCGGTACTGGTGGTTTTGCACTCGCAGGTGCGTTCTTTTCTGCACGATGTGGCAGAAATAACAATAAGGGCGGCTATAAATAAGAGTTGTTTTTTCATGTTTTCAGTTATTTAAGTTTACAATCGTTAACAGTGGTACTTGTTTTATTGTTTGAATCCACATTTACATTTGTCGATTTTTGACAAAGCGATTTGGCATCACCTTTTTTAATTTTGGTTAAAGTGGTGGTTTGTTCCGGGTAAGTAGTAACAGCACCCGAAGTACTTGTGTTGGTTGTGGTACAAACACAATCCCTGTCTTTTTTGCACGAGCTGGCACCTAACATTATTAGGCACGCGGCTAACATTGTAATTTTTTTCATTTTCAATTATTTGTTTATTCCTACTCTTTTGGCTTTTCGGTTCGCCACGTTTTTAGCAGTGTTTCTGTTCTCACTGTATTTTGTCTGAAATGGCTTCAGTGTGAATAGTTGTATTATTCTTCTTTTAAAAGTTTGTAGAGAAAACCGGCCATCACTGCACCAACTATTGGTATGATGATGAATAGCCACAATTGCTCCATGGCCCAGCCACCGGCAAATAAAGCCTGACTGATGCTACGCGCCGGATTTACAGAAGTATTGGTAACCGGTATGCTGATGAGGTGAATAAGGGTGAGGGCCAGGCCAATGGCTATGCCTGCAAAACCTTTGGGTGATTTTTCATCCGTGGCTCCCAAAATAATAATTAAAAACATAAAGGTCATAACACCTTCGGTAACAATGGCCGACAGCATGTTGTATTTACCTGGCGAATGTTCGCCAAAACCATTGGCCGCAAACGAACCAATCAATGTGCCATTACCGGTAACAATTACGTATAAGATTAATGAAGCAGTTATGGCACCCAAAATTTGTGAAGCCACGTAGGGGAGAATGTTCTTTGCTTCGAAACGCCCTGCGGCCCATAAACCTATGGTAACAGCCGGGTTAAGATGAGCACCCGAAATGGAGCCTAAAGAATAGGCAATGGTTAACACGGTTAAACCAAAAGCTAGGGAAACGCCTAAGAGGCCAATTCCAAGTTCAGGAAATGCTGCCGACAACACGGCACTACCACAGCCGCCTAAAACCAGCCAAAAGGTTCCTAAAAATTCTGCAATGTTTTTTCTCATGAGATTTTTTTTATTTTGTTAGCATTGCATCAAACCCAACAATTAAAACAGTAAAAGTTTGACCAACACTTTAAAGACGGTGTTTTTAAATTTTACCCTCAAGGTAAAATCAAAAAATAGCGCGAATGGCTTTTAAGTAACTGATTTCCAGTGCGTTTAATTTACAGAGGCCAATATAAAAGAAAGGTAAATTTTTAGAAATTAAATAAAGTAAATGCTCAAAAGCTTGTGCGATTACTGAATTGCCAGAGATAAAGTTTTACTTAAAACTCTGCATGTCGCACAGTTTTTTGTAGGTGCCGTTAAGGGCAAGTAATTCGTTGTGATTACCACGTTCAATAATCTCTCCCTTGCTCATCACAATTATATTGTCGGCATTGGCAATGGTCGAAAGTCTGTGTGCAATTACAATGCTCGTGCGGTTTTTCATTAAATTAAAAAGGGCTTCCTGAACCAGTTTCTCACTTTGAGTGTCGAGTGCCGAGGTGGCCTCATCCAAAATCAGAATGGAAGGGTTTTTTAATACCGCTCTTGCGATTGATATGCGTTGCTTTTGACCACCACTTAATTTGTTGCCCCTGTCGCCCACATTGGTATTATAACCTTGGGGTAATTCTGTAATAAAATCGTGGGCATTGGCTACTTTTGCGGCGGCAATTACTTCCTCTTCACTTTTATGTTGCATGCCAAAAGCAATGTTGTTATAAACAGTGTCGTTAAACAGCGTACTTTCCTGCGACACCACACCAATCAGTTGTCTTAACTCATCCAGTTTAAAATTCCGGATATTAACACCGTCTATCAGAATATCGCCAGCATCTGTGTCGTAAAATCTGGGAATCATATCGGCCAGTGTTGTTTTTCCGCTTCCACTTTGGCCAACAAGTGCAAGGCTTATTCCTTTAGCAATGTTTAGATCAATGTTTCTTAAAACATAACCGCTATCGCCTTTTTTGTAGGCAAAGGATACATTTTTAAACTCTATTTGGTGTTTAAATTCGGTTAAAGGTGTTGGTTTGTCAGGATTAACAATCACCAGTGGAGCATGCAGTATTTTTTCAATCCTCTCTTCGCTTGCAATTCCTCTTTGAATAAAGCCGTAGGCAACAGTCATTTGTTTAATGGGCGGAAGAATTTGTGATGCTGCAATAAAATAAAGCACAAAGGTTTCGGCATCCAAACCACCTTCCTTAAATATTACCATTTTACCACCTATAAAAAGAATCAGCATTAAAATACCAACAATTATGCTTTCGCTTAATGGCGATGATAAATCGGTTCGACGATAAACGCCTACTGATTGCTTATAATACTTTTGATTTACAGCCTCAAAACGTTTTTGGATAAAACCCTCTCCGGTAAATGCCTTAATGTTTTTAATGCCCCCTAGTGTTTCTTCTATCAGCGAAAATAGCTGGCCCAAAGTTTCCTTACTTCGTCTCGATGCCCTCTTAAGACTCTTGCCAATTAGCACAATGGCAATAATGGCTACAGGTAGCAAAAGAAAAACGGTAAGGGTAAGTTGTGGACTTATAGAAATCATTGTGCTTAAAAACATAATGATGGTTAAGGGTTCACGAAAAATAATTTCAAGGCTGGTCATTATTCCAAACTCAATTTCTACCACATCGCTGGTGAGACGGCTCATTAAATCGCCCTTTTTTTCCTCGCTATAATAACTCAGTGGCAAATGCAAACTTTTAAAATGCAGTTTGTTCCTGAGGTCGCGCACCACACCATTACGAATGGGGGCTATAAAAAACATGGCCATGTATCTGCATAAATTTTTCAGAAAGGTCATAACAAATACAAGCACGCAAATTAATATTAATGCTTTTACCTTACCTGCAGGAATAAGTTCTGCGGTGCCACCTTCGCTAAAAATTATTTGAGAGATTAAGTAATTAAATTCGTCGAGGGCATAACCGGTTAACCTAAACAATGAAAATTGAGGCTCCGGGTTTTGATGCAATTGAAAAAGTTCAGCGTCCGAAGCATTTAATAGTTTGAGGAATGGAAATACGAGCGTAATGGAAATAACCGAAAATATGGAGTAAAAGATATTGAACAAAATATTCAATATGGCATAGTTCCAGTAACCTTTTATGTATTTGAGAACTGCAAATAGTTTTGGCATCCTTTATTTTGTTTAGCCTAATCTTTACGAGCCACAATCACATCTTCAATAGGGTCGAGTCGATGACGGATTAATTCATTTTGTGGAAGCCATTGGTTTTTATAAGGTTTGTCCATCACTACCCTAAATCCTGCGGCGCGAAGTTTTTCCAGATAATCCAGTCCGTATAATCTGACATGGTCCACCTGTCCGAATTTTAATTTACGTTCTTTATCGGTGGCCAGTGTTTTATCTTCAATGGTTTTATCAAGATTAATGGCCAGAGGCACCTGCAACACAGCAAAACCGCCCGGTTTTAAAACCCTGAATATCTCGCGCATGGCATCATCATCGTTATCCACATGTTCAATTACGTGACAACAGATTACCACATCAAACGTGTTATCGGGAAAATCCATTTTCTGAACATCCAGATAAACAGGATTAAACTCGCTGTACATTTCCGGCTCAATGCTTCCAACGGTTTGAGTAATGGTATCGCCCTTTAGCACGCCGGCTATTTCTTTATTTGGCGAAATGTGAAGAATAGAAGTTTTTTGTTTGTAAACCTCAGTCCTGAGTTGAAAAAAGAGATACAATAAGCGCGACCTGTCTACCGAAAAGCAATTAGGACACTGCACATTTTCCTTATAACCACCTCCGGCAACTTTGTACTTTAAAAACGCCGGAGATTTAACACCTTCCTGCATAAATTTACCAAAGGTGCGTTTACAATAAAGGCAATACACGTCCTTGCCAGGATGAAAAAGTCCGAAAATTCTTCTTCTTAGTCTTCTTACTGCATTCATTCGTTTCTAATCTTAAATTTAAGTTCCAAATTTACATAATTTAAAGCAGAACTGCCTGTATTTTAGCGCTGCGATTCTAAAAGTGATGGGAGCAGCCAAGCCACCGGTAAAGCCAAATTAATTGATAAAGTGTTACTCTTATGCTAAAACTAAGTACATTTGCAACATGGAAAGCCTAAGGCAACAAAAAGTAAACAAGCTGCTGGCCAAAGAACTGGCAGAAATTTTCAGAAGCGAAGCGCGCAATCTTTTTGGTGGCGGTTTTATTACCGTAACCGGTGTGAGGGTAAGTCCTGATTTAAGTTCGGCCAAAGTTTACGTGAGCATTATGCCCACTTCGGGTATTGATAAAAATGTGGTTTTTAAACTTATTGAGGATCATACAAGTGTGATTCGCCGTAAGCTGGGTGCCATAGTTGGTAAGCAATTGCGCATTGTGCCCGAGTTAATGTTTTTTATAGATGACTCTTTGGACTACGCCATGAAAATAGAAGCTCTGCTAAAAAAATAATCACTGGATTTTTCGTTTTACATAGCCAGGCGTTACCTTGTTTCAAAAAAATCCAACAATGCCATTAATATTATTTCATGGATTAGTGTTATTGCCATTGCAGTAACCACAGGCGCTTTGGTGGTTATCCTTTCGGCCATGAATGGATTAACCGGTACCGTGGCCAATCTTTACAATTCTTTTGAACCGGATATAAAAATTACACCTGCCAAAGGAAAATATTTTGCCATAAACAATGCATTTTTAAGTGAAATAAAAAACATTCCCGGTGTAACATTTATTTCGCAAACGCTAAGCGATAAGGTGTTGATTAAAAACGAAGACAAACAGGCCCTTGTATCTGTAAAGGGTGTTGATGTTAATTTTAATAAGGTTACCCGCATCGATTCCGCCATAACCGAAGGCCGTTTTAGCGTAGGAGATAAAAATGGGGCTAGCATTGTGTTGGGCAGAGGCATTGCCACTCAGCTTCAGGTTAGTATCACCGAGTTTTCGAGTGAGTTGAGTTTGTTTAGTCCGGTTAGAGGTAAAAAAGAAAGCCTGAATCCCGAAGACAACCTCAATCAAATGTATTGCACCCCCCGTGGAATTTTTTCGATGAACGATGAGTTTGATTTTCAATACGCGTTTATTGATTTGGCTACGGCAAAAAAGTTGTTTGACTCTCCCGATAAAATAAGTGCCCTTGAAATTTTGTGTGTACCCGGCCAAACAGAAAATGTTCAGGAAGCCCTGCAGGCACAACTGGGAAATGATTTTGTGGTTAAAAACCGTTATCAGCTCAACGATGTTTTATTCAAATCGCTCGAAACAGAAAAACTGGCCACGTTTATTATCCTCGCCTTTATTTTGATAATTGCCACCTTTAATATAATTGGCGCTTTAACCATGCTTATTATTGAGAAACGTAAGGATATTAAAACACTATACAGTTTAGGTGCCGACATAAAACTCATTCGTAACATTTTTATGCGCGAAGGTTTTTTAATTACAGGCATTGGCGCTGCCATAGGCTTGCTGCTTGGGCTTTTGGTTTGCTGGATGCAAATGCAGTTTCATTTGGTAAAATTTGGGAGTGAGTTTATTATACCATATTACCCCATCGAATTGCAACTGAAAGATTTTGTGTGGATTGCCGGACTAATTATGCTCATTGGTTTTTTTGCCGCACTTTATCCGGTAAGGGTTTTTACCCGACTCGACCTTGTTCACTAGGTTAATTATTCGCCTTATTTTAATTTCTGTTAATTAACAAAGTAAACAGGTTTAATTCGGTAACTTCGGTTAACACGAATTCGTTTTAGTTTTATGAAGTCTTCTACAATAAAATAGTTATTTGAAAGTATTTCTGTACATATTTTTAATGATTTGTTTTCTGGGTAAAGCACAGGAAACCCTGCAAATAAGGTGTCACCGTTTGGGTGGAATAAAAACGATTTCGTTAATGCCCGGCGAAACACTGGAATTAAAATTAAAAGGTCAAAGGCATTACCGTAAAATGGAAATTACCTTGTTAAAGGACAGCAGTATTTTTTATGGTGAAAATGGAAGGATTCGATTGAATCAGATAAAATCCATTAAACTGCCTCGTGGAAGACTTTATACAACTTTTGCCACGGTTTTTTCTTATGCTGGTTTTGGTTTTGTATTTCTGGATACTTCCAACAACCTTATTTTGCAACGCGAGGGACCACTTGTTAATCAGAAGGCTTTAACTGTTTCGGCTTATTTTTTGGGAGCGGCTCTGTTGCTCAAACATCTTTCAGTTAAACGCATCCGTATCAATCAAAGGCACAGCCTAAGGATTATTGACGAGGAGTTTTTTAGATTTAATTAAAATTGAAAATGTGTGCGACTATTTATCCGAAAAGTCGAATTTTAATTTTTCCAGTTGTTTAAAAGCTTTGGGCAAACACTCAATCACGTCGCTGATTAAAATACTTTCCTTGCTTTTCTTCCTCGCACACAAATCGGCAGCATAACCATGCACAAAAGTGCCAATAATGGCAGCTTGTGGCGCGTTATAACCTCTGCTCAATAATCCTAAAATTATTCCCGTTAAGGCATCGCCACTGCCTGCTTTTGCCAAACCGGCATTGCCACTTGAATTAAAAAACACATTACCATCGGGCATTGCAATGGCAGAATGGGCCCCTTTTAAAATCACAATGCAATTGCGTTTTACCGAAAATTGCCGGAGGGTTTCCAATCGTTCAAAGTCATCGTCATGCCTGCCGCACAGCCTTTCAAATTCTTTTGGGTGAGGTGTTAAAATGGTGGAGGGTGGTAAAAATTCCAGCCAGGTTTTATTTTCTGAAAGAATGTTCAGGCCATCGGCATCAATTACCAGTTTACCGGTGTAATAATGCAGAATTTTTTTCAGTGTTTGTTGTGTTTCGGCCTCAGTGCCGGTTCCCGGACCAAAAGCAATGGCATCAAAACGTTCGGGTTTTTCAACACCTGAAATAAAGTCGGGATGTTCGTCGGGCAAACCCATGGCTTCGGGTAAATGAAGTAAAAGTGCATTAAGTGTTTCCTTAGTTGATTGTGTGGTTAACAAACCTGTTCCACTTCGCATGGCGGCTTTGGCGCTAATAATGGCGGCACCGCTTTTGCCCTTGCTTCCGGCCATTAAAAGCGCATGGCCATAAATGCCCTTGTGCGAAAATTTGTTTCGGGGCTGAAGCAGACCGGCCACATCTGCTTTAGTAATGTAATAATTTCGGGTAGCTTGTTTTTCAATGGCGGCGGTCAAAAGGCCAATGTCGAGTAATTCAAATTCGGCGGAGCTGTTTTTGTTTTCGGCAAACATAAAAGCCAGTTTGGGCATTTGAAAACTAAGTGTAAGGTTAGCCTTTACCACAAATTTATTTTCGGAAGAACTTTTATCGGTAAACAATCCACTGGGCACATCAATGCTGATAATTCGGTTAAAATGTTCATTCACAAAGCTGATGACTTCTCCCAAAAAACCTTCCACAGGCTTGTTAATTCCGGTGCCGAGCAGGGCATCAATCAACAGGCCATTGTGTGTTTTAAGCTCCATCAAATCATCCATCGAGCTTATTTCCTTCAATTTAGCCGGATATTTTTCTTTCAGACGCAGGTAATTGGTGTGTGCATCTTCGCTTTGTTGATTGCTGTAATTTATTAGTAGTGCCATGCAATCGTATCCCAAATCCAACAACAGGCGGGCAATTGCCAAACCGTCGCCTCCATTGTTGCCTTTACCACAAACTATTAATAGTTTTTCTTCGTGATCGCACAATTTCACAATTCGTTTTACACAGGCCATGGCCGCACGTTCCATTAAATCGATGGCCGCAACGGGTTCGTTCTGGATGGTAAAGGCATCCACCTCTTTCATTTGTTGTGCACTAAGAATTTTCATAAATAAGGTTTACTAAATGTAAGGCTTTATTCAATAGGTAATAATAGCCACTGACTCATTTGCTGAATGATTGGCAAATGTCGGCACGTTGATTGCTTTAAACGGGCGCATATATTTTGACAAAAGTAAAACTCATATTTCCCTGCAGAGTAGATTGGGATACCATGCAGCCACACGAAACCGGTAAGTTTTGTCAGGAATGCAAAAAGGCGGTGCGCGATTATGTAAATTCAGAGCCCGATTTGGAAGGAGCTAAGCCATTTTGTGGCCGATTCAGAAGCGATCAGATAGAATATCAAACCTCCACAGCTCATATTCTTAACTACCAAACCATTTCCCTATCCCTGTTAACTTTACTTGGTGCCACAGGAGCTGATGTAAATGCTCAAATTTTACCATCAGATTCTACAGAAGTAAAACACAATTTTCAATTTTCTAAACTCAAATTTCCATTGAGGCTCGAAGGGAGCATTCGCAATAAAGAAAACAATCAAACCATTTCAAACGCGTTAATTTCTTTAAAACAAACGGGACAAGAAGTTTATCAAACCAAATCAGACAGCAGCGGAAAGTTTTCTTTTGTGTTATTGGATAAGGATATAAAGGATTCAGTTTTTGATTTGTATGTTTCTTATGCCGATACCCTTTATCCACAAAAGGCCGACACACTTTTGCAAATACCATTTTTGCCAAACACCATACACCACAATGCCGCCTTTGCGCTGGACTTAATGGTGAAGCCAGATTTGCCGGTTTGTGTACCTAATTTGCCCATTAATGCGCAAAATTATACAGTTGTTGGAGTGATTCCTAATAGTTTTCACGAGCCTGTTAGTATTGGAGGTACCGCCATCATTTACCCACAAATCATTAACAGTCCTGTTGTTACTTTAGGATACTCAATAACACCTCCGGTCGAAGAAAAAAAATCCACGCCCAAACAACCTTTGCCACAAACCAATGAGGCCAAACATTTTGATGAAGCTAAACCCGGACCATTGTTGGTTAAAAGTAAAAGCAGCATAGGCGCTTACCTAATCGGCGCACTTGTCGCAGTTTTTGTCGGCTTTTTTCTTTGGTTTAAAAAATTTAAACGCTAGCCATATTATTGAAACACCTAACAAAATATATACAATCACTTCTTCCATTTAATTTTCGAGCACCGGCAATATAATTGAAGAAGCCGCTTTTTTCTGATGCAGGACTTTTATTTCGCATGGAACGAAATCCGTATCGTCGCAGCTATAAATATCCACAAACTTTTGAGGATTCCGGTCAAACAAAGGAAACCACGAGCTTTGCACCTGAATCATTAATTTGTGTCCTTGCTTAAAAGTGTGCGCCACATCAGGCAATTCAAATTTTACTGTTTCAGTTTTGCCCGGCCAAAATGCTTCGGGTTTTTCGAAACTATTTCTGTAACGTCCGCGCATAATCTCGCCACGCACCAACATTTGATAACCGGCCATTTCGACTTCCCGTTTCATGCCTTTGCAGCAAATGCTTGTATCGTAACTAAAATTGTCGGGAAAAACGTCGATGAGTTTTACTACAAAATCCGCATCGGTGCTGCTTAAATTCACCATTAAATTGGCAATAACCGGGCCAGCCAAACGTAAATCTTTATCCAGTGCTGAGGTTTCAAACACCAACACATCGGGGCGGCGTGCGGCAAAGCGCTGGTCGTCGCTCATGTACTCCCTGGTACGGTGCAGGTGCACATCTCCTGTATAAGGCACTGGTCTTAATGGATCGCTGGTATAAACCGAAGCGGAATTTGTTTCATTGGGTTCTTCAAAACCAAGACGCCCTTTTTCCTTAAAGTAGAGGGTTTTATTGGTGATGTTTTTTGGCGGCCAACTTTCAAATTTTTTCCAGGAATTTTCGCCGCTAAAAAACACAGTGGCTTCGGCTATGTTGTCTGCCGAACCTTTGCCTTTGAGGTAATAATTAAAAAAAGGTATTTCCAGATTTTCCTGATAGTATTTGGCAGTTTTGCTTCCAAAACGCACATTGCCCAGGTTGGCGCCATCGCCACGGCTCCAGCCACCATGAAACCACGGCCCCATTACCAGTTTGTTGTTGGTTTGTGGCGATTGTTTTTCGATGGCTTTGTACAAATTCCAGGCACCAAAACAGTCTTCGGCATCAAAAGTGCCGCCTACCACCAACATGGCGGGAGCAACGTTTTTGCATGCGCGGCGGGCATCTCGGGATTTCCACCATTCGTCGTAATTGGGATGTGTCATCAAATCGTTCCAAAAGCGCACACTGTCAAGATACTTTGCAAAGTTTTTCAAAGCGCCACGTTTCAGGTAAAAATTGTAATTGTCTTTTTCCGGAAATTGATAACCTTCGGCTGATTGCGTAGTCGGCCTGGGGCGTGGCTTTCCGAAGCCTGAATAAAAACTAAAACCGTCGGCCAGCGCAAAAGCACCGTTGTGATGAAAATCGTCGCCAATAAACCAATCGGTAACGGGTGCCTGCGGACTCACGGCCTTTAGCGCCGGATGACCACTGAGTGCGGCCATGGTGCTGTAGAAGCCCGGATACGAAATGCCAAACACGCCCACTTTTCCATTGTTGTCCGGCACATTTTTTACCAACCAGTCAATGGCATCGTAAGTGTCGCTGGCTTCATCAATCTGCGATTTTTTCTTTTTGTTTTCAATAAAAGGGCGCACATCTTCAAACTCGCCTTCGCTCATGTATTTGCCGCGCACATCCTGCAACACTATGATGTAATTTTCCTTCACGTAATTGAACCAATGTGTTGAATAAACACTTGGTGAAAATTTGTTGGCACCGTATGCGCCCGCCGAATAGGGTGTACGCATCATCAAAATAGGGTGCTTTTCGCTTTTGTCTTTAGGGATGTAAATGGCAGTGTACAACTTCACCCCATCGCGCATTTTAATCATTTCTTCTTTTTTAGAATAATGAGCGGCCATGAAGGTGGTGTCGCCGGTTTGAGACGTTGCTTTAACAACAATAAAGAGGCTTAGCAGCGTAAAAAATCTTTTCATATTAAGCTGTTTGTAATGCATAAATGTATGGTTTTTGATTAACAAACCTTCGTTAAAAACATTGTTTTTACCCCTCTAAATGCCCCGTAAATTCCACTTATTTTTAAAAGATAATGAGCGCCGAAAAAAGAAATAAATTCAGGGGAGTAGAAGTAAACGAAACCTGGGTGGAGGTTGATGAACAAGCCATCGAAAAAAACGATGTGATTGATTATGAAACCAAAGCACCTGTTAAAAAGAATAAACCCAAAGCGCCCAAAAATCCTGAGCCTAAGGAAATGAAAGAACCTGAAAGGGAAAGCAAAAGCTCAGAACCCAAGGCACCTAAAACTACCGAATCTAAAAAAACAGCCATTCAAAAAGTTACCCTGCTGCAACGTTGGGAACAATTGGTGGCCATTTATAACAACGAGCGTACCGTAAAAATTTTCGGTTTGGTGCTCACGCTTCTTTCGGCCTACATGGCCATTGCCTTTATATCGTATTTTGTTACCTGGGACATTGATCAGGATAAAGTGCTGGGCGGTGCAGCCGATTTGTTTTTACCTGAAACCAAAGTGGCTAACTGGTTGGGCAAATTAGGGGCATTGGTGTCGCATTGGTTTATGTACAAGGCATTTGGCGCCGCATCGTTTATTCTGGTGCCTGTTATTTTTATTTACGGTTTACAAAAACTAACGCAACGCAGTTTTATCAATGTAGGCGCCTTTAATGCCAAGTGGCTGTTTGTAATGGTGTGGAGCTCGATGGTGCTTTCGTATATTTTTTCAGACCGCTTGTATTTTATGGGTGGAGGTTTCGGGTATTTTATCAATGCCAAATTATCCAATTATGTTGGCAATATTGGCTTGCTGGCAATGCTGGCCTTTACATTGCTCACATTTTTGGTATTAAGCATCAACATGAAGTTCAGTTTACCAGCGCGGGTTTTAGTGGAGGAAGATGAAGCCATTGAGGAAGAAATTGCACCTGTGGTAACACCTAAAAACGAAACCAAAAGTTTTAATTCGGCGTTTAACGAAGTAAAAGATTTAAAATTAAGTCCCGAAGAAGAAGCGGAGCTACTCAACTTTGAGGTCATTTCGAAAGCGCCGGTTGAAGAACCTCTGCCAACAAAAGAAGCGCCCATTGCCGAAATAAAGGACACCGCGTTTGAAGTGATTACTGCGGCAGAAACGTCACTAACAGAACTTCCCAAAGAGGAAGTAAAGTTAGAAGAGAATCAAATGGATTTAACGGGTACTGCCGAGCCCGAACTTGTGTTAACACCTAAAGGCGAACCCGAACTTGAAATTGCCGCTACCGTAGAAGAGCCTGTGGCCATTGAAGAAGAGAACAAAGCTGCAAAATTGGTAGAACAGTTTGGCGAATACGATCCAACCCTCGATTTGGGTTCGTATCAGTTTCCGCACTTTGATTTGCTAAACGATTATGGCAACATTCAAAGCAGGGTAAATCAGGAAGAATTGATTGCCAACAAAAACAAAATTTTAAGTACATTAAAAAATTACGGCATCGAAATTGATAAGATTATGGCTACTGTTGGGCCTACCGTAACGCTGTACGAAATTGTACCTGCGGCCGGTGTGCGCATCAGTAAAATTAAAAACCTGGAAGATGACATTGCATTGAGTTTGGCTGCATTAGGCATTCGCATAATTGCACCCATTCCCGGCAAGGGCACCATTGGTATTGAAGTGCCCAATCAAACACCCGAAATGGTGCCAATGAAAAACATTCTAGCTTCCGAAAAATTTAATACTTCAACATTTGAATTGCCAATTGCTT
>JADLED010000142.1 GCA_020846335.1 Bacteroidia bacterium | reverse complement strand
TTATTATAATTATTCAAATATACTGGGTTTATGAGAAGATGGTTATTTAAGCACTGTATTTTTTAATTGGTTATTAGTCCCCTTTTACATTTTCTCCAATCAAAACCATTTAGGAGTTAAATGACTATTCATCCAAAACATGCCGGGCAACAAAATTCTAAATTGTACTACCGTTACCCGAAATTTCCTCAAGGCTTACGTCTTCCAATCCCCAATTTTTTTTGTTCAGATTAAATGTGCTACCGTGTTGCATCAGGTGCAGGCCGGCTTCGCGCACCGTCCACCAATCCAACATGGGTTTTTTTGTGTAAAAGTGTATTTTATCAATGGGGTTGCTAAACTCCCATCCACCCGTGTGTTCCATGTGGTAGGTACACTCCTCACCCGCAAAAATTACCTGCTTCATGTTCAGTGCTGCTGCGGCCAAAATACCCATCGAGTCGATGTGAATGGAATAAATTTCCAACTCGGGATAAGCCTGTATTTTAATCCAGTCATTTTTACTCATTAACGTAAAATCGCCACAGGCATCCAAATCCAGCTCATTCAACCTGTCGTTGAGTGTATTGGCATACCTGGCTTTTACTTTCGACAGAAATTTTAAAAGCGGCAAAAAGAACGGGTACTTAAACATGAAGCCCGTGGTATCGGCAAAATTGGCGTAATACGCATTTTTACCCAAACGCTTTTTAATGTTGACGGCACAAAATTTCAATTGTGTGTCCACACTATCGTGTTCATTTATGGTATTTGGCACATCGCAGCGATTGGCCCGGTAAAAACAATTTTGCTGCAAATCGCGCTTAGCCAAACGAGCGAATATCTCGTCAGAAAAAATGATGTCCACATTGGTACACAAAACAAACTCAGCCTTTGCCCGCCTGATGCCCACATTTTTGGCTATCATTTGAAAAAGCGGTATTTGCTTTGAAAAGGCGAGTTGGTAATGTAATTCGGGTGGCACTTGCACGTATCTAACGGTGAGGTAATCGCCAGTGTTCACCGGAGGCAAAATTTCGTGTAATAATTTTTCGCCGGGAATGGGGTTCCATTCCACCAGAATTAATTCGCAGGGCAGTTTAAATTTATTGCATTGATGTATGAGCGCTCTCATAAACACCCGCATGCGCTTGAGCATATCGCCCCCATGATTATCGTTGCGGGATGCAACCACTATTGAAAGGTAAGGCGTGTTTTGTTGATCTGACATGCCTTTTTTAAACGGAAGTTTTAATGGTTAGAAGCACCTGTTCGTTAATCCACTGGTAGGTCTTTGTGATTCCTTCCAACAATGTGTAAGCGGGTTGCCAGCTTAATTTTTCTTCGGCCAGGCGGTTGTGCGAGGTGCGACCATTCACGCCAACAGGGCCTTCCACATTTTTGAGATGGATATTTTTTCCGGATAATTGAATAATCATGTTCGCAAAATCGTTGATACTGATCATTTCTTCAGAGCCAATATTTACAGGGCCTGTGAAACCGGAGTTCATTAATTTTCTTATTCCGTCTAAACAATCATCAATGTAAAGAAAGGAACGTGTTTGTTTTCCGTTTCCCCAAATTTCGATTTGAGAATCATTAGTTGCTTCGGCCACCTTGCGGCAAAGAGCAGCCGGAGCTTTTTCCTTACCGTTGTTCCAGGCGCCATGCGGACCATACACATTGTGAAACCTTGCTATGTGAACACTTAAACCGTAATTACGGTTGGCCGAAAGATACAATCGTTCGCTGAACAATTTTTCCCAGCCGTATTCACTGTCAGGATCGGCGGGATAAGCCGAATCTTCGGAGCATTTTGGATTGGAAGGATCGGTTTGATTGTAGCGTGGGTAAATACATGCGGAAGACGAATAAAAAACTTTTTTGATGCCGTGTTCGATGGCCAGATTAATCACATTCAAATTAATTAAAGCCGAATTGTGCATCACATTAAAATCATTTTCGCCTGAAAACAAATAACCTGCTCCGCCCATGTCTGCGGCCAATTGATAGAGTTCATCGAATGGTTCGTTAATGTGTTTTTTGCAGAAGACGTTGTCGCGTAAATCGCCCACAATAAACTCGTCGCAGGACGTTTCGTTAAATTCGGGAGGAGTTAAATCAATACCACGCACAAAATAGCCTTCGCTTTTTAAACGTTTTGCCAAATGATTCCCAATAAACCCTCCTGCTCCCAGCACCAATGCCTTCATCATGTTTTCCGAATTTTTGTTTAATCTTAATTTGTATTCAAAATCAAAAATAAGAATTTTATCTGTCATCAATCAGGGGAAAACCGTATTCTGCAACAGCTTGCTCAGGTTCTGAATGTATGCGTTAAGCGAATAATGATTAATTATCCGTTCCCGCGCCTTTACCCCCATTTTACTGAGCATTTCAGGACTTTTATGCAATTCGAGCATACGTTCGGCCATCGTTTTTATGTCGTTTTCCTCCACCAAAAAACCGGTTTCTCCGTCCACAATTAATTCAGGTATTCCCCCATGTTTTGTAGCCACCGCCGGCAAGGCCATGGCACCGCATTCCATTAGTGTTAAGGGTGTTCCTTCTGAATCGTGTTGCGGGGTAACAACCGAATGTTGCACATAAATTTTAGATTCCGACAAAACCTTACGCACTTCTTCCGGCGTAAGAACACCTTTGAATTCAATTTGTTTTTCGAGTCCAAGATTTTTTGCAAGATGTTTTGAATAATCAAGTAATTCACCATCGCCAATCATTACCAGTTTTAAATTTGGTACCTGAGTGGTAACAATTGCAAATGCCTTAATCACACTTTCTGGTGACTTTTTTGCAACAAAGCGACCGCAAAAAACAAAGTCGTATTTTTTTTCAACGGATGGTTCAGCTTTAAAAATTGCAGTATCAATGCCATACGACAAATAATGTAATTTTTCGGGTGGACAATTTAATTTTTGCAGTGCCGTGTACATGTGCTGTGAAACCGCCACCACAGCCGTTGCCCGCTGAAACAATTCGTTGTACTGCTTTCCGTAAGAATTTAAAATATCATCGCGGTAGGCATCGTAACCATGGAAATGCACCACCAGTGGTATGTTTAACCTTGTAGCCATGTCCATCATTTCAACCCCTGAAGGTCCGTACTGACAAAGAATTACCTGAATGTTGTGATTGACCAAATAGTTTTCGAGTGCCAAACGCAAGGCGCCTTCACCCGCTCCACGTGCCGCCTTTCGCATGTTGAACCACTTTTTATTTTGAAAGTGTTCGATAAAATTAGAGGTTCTTCCTTTATCTGTACTGTATTGTTTTGGCAAATACCCATCAAATAAAAAATGAATATTAGCGGGCAAATGATTTACCTGATTGTGTATAAAGGTCTCGGAATACTTGTCCTTATTGGTGGAAACAATGGCAATGTTTAAAAGCTCAGTCATTAATCTTTTATTTTTTGAGATTAAAATTTGGTGCTTTATTCAGTGCAAAAGTTTTTATCCCGTTTCGGAAGAGCAACACATGCAAAATAAAAACGGGGATGTAAACCAAGGATTGTCTCACCAATCCACCCAAAACAATCAGCGGCAACCATTGTATGTAAAAATCATCCAGAAAAAGATAGGCCCTGGCGCGGTAATCCATTTTTGGCAATTCCTTTTGCTTCGAAACTAAAATAAATAAGGCATAAACACCTGCAAACACTAACAAGAACAAGTGGTTCCATATAAAAGCCAAGAGTAGAAGTACCATTACAAAACTAAAACCTTCGAGTGGCAGTGCCAGATTTTTAACCATACGTTGTGTTTTTTCGAAGCCAATTAATGTCACAAAGGTGCGTGTGCCCGAAACCTTGTCAGACTCGTAATCCTTAAGTTGGTGAAACAAAATATTCCGGATGCCCTGAATGGTTTGCCAACATGCTATTACCAAAATGTAATCGCTAAAATCTTCCACCCAAAATTGCGTAAACACATAAAACGTATAAGAGGCAAGTACAGCCGGGATAACATGGGCATACAAGGCATCGGCGTAGATTCCGGGCAAACCTCTTTCTTTTAAACGAAATGGCGGAACCGCGTATAGAAAAAACAACAAAAACTGAGAGCCGAGCAGCAGAGCACTTATTCTATTAAAGGGCAGATAAAACCAGGGTAATGTGGCTAAGGCAAAGAAAATAGCAAACAAAACTATTATTGATGCGCCGGACATGTTTACCAACACATTT
>JADLED010000141.1 GCA_020846335.1 Bacteroidia bacterium | reverse complement strand
TACGGCATTGTTTAAAATGTGGTAACTCCTCCATTTTGGTGCGTGGTCCGTGTTCTATAATTAACAAGCCACCTTCATTTAATAATTTTCTGTCGAACACCAACTGATGTATTTCTACAATGTTTGGTAAATCGTAAGGTGGGTCGGCAAACACTAAATCAAATTTCTGATGGCTGTTTTTAAGGTAATTAAACACGTCGTCCTTGAGTACATTCACCTCCAGTTTCAATTCTTTTGAAATTGCCTTTAAAAAGCCACAGCATTTAAAGTTTTGATCGACACTGGTTACCTGTTGGCACCCGCGCGATGCAAATTCCAACGAAATATGGCCGGTTCCGCTAAACAAATCCAGCATGGCAATTTCGTCGTAACTAATTCGGTTATTCAAAATATTAAACAAACCCTCCTTTGCAAAATCGGTGGTGGGGCGCACCGGCAAGCCCTGAGGTACTTTAAGCACGCGGCCTTTCTGGCTGCCTCCTATAATTCGCATAAGTGTTGGTTTAACAGGCTGAAATAATAATGTGCGGGCAGGGTTTTTAATTCTCCCTGCAAATTTACACCAGGGTCGTTTACACAAAACGTTACCTGCCGGATGTATTTTTTTACGTTCTTAAGCAAATCATCCTCCACTGGTCGTTCGCAGGCAATGCTCAGTTTTGTGGTTAATGGATTTAATGCAAACTGCTCCATCATAAAAAGTAAATAATAAAGCACATCTTCGTTACTTTCAAAAGTAAAAATGTTGTAAAAAAGTAAATCCTTGTCGCGTCGAGCCAAAAGCTCCATGTTGGTTTGGCCGATCACCAAAAACAAATCGCTGGTTTTTAAACTGTGCTGCGAAAAAAGTAAAGCCATGTTTACCGAACCTGAGTGGCGAATGGAGGCATTGGCAAAGGTTTTTTCGAGGTAATTTAAAAGTGCGGCTTCGGGTTGGTAGCAAAACACGGTATTACCAATGGTATGTTGCAATGGTTTTTTAAAAACTGCGTGACCACTTACAAAGCTCAAAATATTTTTAGAATCGGCACTGCTGGCATACGATTGAGGTATTAAGGTAAAATCGCGGTTTTGAAGCTGGATGTTTACTTTGGAAAATTTTTTTTGATGCAATTGATGGTTGTGAATTAAAAAGGATACATTTTCCTGATAATCATAAGCCGGCGAATGGCTGCCGCTAAGCTGTATGTGACATAATTCCAAAACAGAACCAAACCCTTCGGCAAAAATGGCATAGCTAAAGGTATCGGGGCCCAAAAACAGCGATAAACACTGGTTTTTAAGGCCATCGCTCTTTTCGCTGTAAAAAAATCTGGTTATGTAAGCTTCGCTTGCCAAAGGAAAACAAAGCTAATATATTCTTAAATGAAATAACAATTTAAAGGCCTTATATTTTTAGTATTGCTGAACGAATTAATTGTATTTTTGGATTACGATGACTGCCAAGAGCCCAACTCAGATCTTTATAAACGCGGTTACAGGCGCCCTGCCTTTTGTTCCAAACAGCGATCAAAAACTGGCCATAGAAAAAATTACCGAATTTATTTTTACCAACGATGAGCGCGGTGTTTTTATTTTGAAAGGCTATGCCGGCACCGGCAAAACCAATTTAATTTCGGCAGTTACCAAAGCCCTACCCACTGTGCGATGGCGCAGTGTGCTACTTGCTCCTACCGGCAGAGCTGCCAAGGTATTGAGCCTTTACGCACAACGTCCGGCGCAAACCATCCACAAAAAAATTTTCAGAAAAGAGATGGGTACCGATGGCAGCATCCATTTTAGTTTGGGCGAAAACCTGCACCGCAACACACTTTTTTTGGTGGACGAAGCCTCGATGATTGGGGCCGACCAGGGTGGCGAAAGTTTATTTAACAGTCTGCTCGAAAATTTGTTTGAATATGTTTACTCCGGCACTAACTGCAAACTGGTGCTTATTGGCGATACCGCACAATTACCGCCTGTGGGATGTACTGAAAGTCCTGCCCTTAACCCCGAATACCTTAAAGGTGCCTTTTACCTGAACATCCGTTTTTTTGAACTCAAAGAGGTGGCCAGGCAACGACTTGAGAGTGGAATTTTGCTTAACGCCAGGTTGCTTCGCAACAGTTTGTTTGAAGAAGAATTTGTTTTGCCAAAAATTACCTGCACCAAAGATGTGGTAAATTTAAATGGCATGGAGCTCGAAGACACCCTGAATTCGGCCATTTCGGAATTTGGCGAAGACAATGTGATAATTATTACGCGCAGTAACAAACGAGCCGGTTTGTTTAACCAAAGCTACCGTAACCGCATTCGCCTGTTTGAAGAAGACCTTTGCACCGGCGATAAATTAATGATTGTGAAAAACAATTATTTTTGGTTACCCGAAAATAACGGCGAGGCGGGCTTTGTGGCCAATGGCGATATGGCCGAGATTACCCGCATTTTACGACGCGAGGAAATGTATGGTTTTAATTTTTGCGATTGTGTCATCCGGTTTAACGATTACCCCAATTTGCCCGAACAGGAAGTGAAACTGATTACCGATAGTTTGTTTACCGACAACCCTGCCCTGCCTCAGGCCGACCAAAAGAAACTTTACGAAGCCGTGATGGCCGATGTGAGCGAAGAACCAATCAGAGCCATCCGATCGGCTTACTTAAAAAAAAGCCCCTATTACAATGCCCTGCAGGTTAAATTTAGTTATGCGGTAACCTGTCATAAATCGCAGGGGGGGCAATGGCCCGTGGTATTTATCGATCAGGGGTATTTAAAAGACGAAGACATGAATCCGGAGTTTATAAGATGGTTATACACCGCCCTTACCCGTGCCCGTGAAAAGGTGTTTTTAATCAATTTCAGCGAAATTTTGCTCGAAAATTAGATGTTAACCCCTAATTGTTATATTTTTTAGAGAATTAATTTTTTTCTCTCCCTATTTAAGCTTATTTTAGCTAGATATTTTGGCCAAATAATTAAATGAAAAAGCATTACATACTTCCCCTTTTACTGGTTCTTTTTGTTGAATCGGTTCATTCACAAGCTTTTTTGCGTCCTTACGAATGGAAAAAATTTAAACGCGAGGTATTCTTCTCTACCGGCACCACCAACTTTTTAGGTGATTTGGGTGGCCGTAATAAAAAAGGAACCGATTACAGCCCTGTGGATCTGGATCTTAATCAAAGCCGCACCGCCTTTGGTGTTGGCGGGCGCTACCGTTTTCACAAATACCTGAACGTGGTTGCACAATTAAATTATCTTATTGTAAAAGGTAATGATAATGCCACAAAAGACATTTACAGAAATAACAGAAATCTTAATTTTAAATCCAATGTGTTTGAATTTTCTGGCAGAATTGAAGCCGGTTTTCAAAAAACACGCCGCAGTGGTGGCCGTTATGGTGTGCAAAAAAACTATGCCAAAACACGCAACATTTCCCATAGCATTTATGGTTTCTTAGGAATTGGTATTTTTTACTTTGACCCTTATGGATTAACTGCCGATGGTCGTTGGGTAAAATTAAGACCTCTCAGAACAGAAGGACAAGGTTTGCCGGAAGGTCCAAAAATGTATAAAAATTACAGTTTCTGTATTCCTATGGGCGGTTACTACAAATTCACCTGGAAAAAAATATGGTCTTTAGGTATTGAACTTAATTATCGTAAAACATTTACTGACTACATGGATGATGTGGGTGGTGTTTATTATGGCAAAGATCGTATTTACAATTACTTTGTAAGCGAAAATTCGTCAAAAGCTGCTGATGCCCGCTACATGTCCGATCCAAGCAAGGGAAATATTTACGGTGCTACTTTGCCTGATAGTCAGGGCAATCCTGCACAAAGAGGCGATAAAAACAAAGACACCTATATTACTTTGCAGGTAACTGCCGGTTATATTTTCAAGCAACAACGTAAGTCGGCCCGCTTGAGAAGTAAGTTTTAATCGTCCTTTTTTCTACGCTTCTCCTCTACTCTTTTTTTAGTTCCTGATGTATTAAGCTGTTTTTATTTTCCGGAAAATAACCTGGGCAATCGTAAAACAGCAATCGCCTTTGCGTTTTTAGCGAATCCGCTGTATAGTTTAGAACATTCGCTTTTTTCCTTGTAAGGCTATCCAGGTGATAAACATTATCTTTTGAACAGGGTATAACTTGCCCGGATTGTTTACCTAAAGACATTGTTATGGCAACAGAATCCAACTTAATAGCAGTGTTTTGTGCCACCAAAAAATAATTTGTAAAAGCCAGAGTGGTAATCATCATCTTATTCATCATGCAGGTATGTTTGAATGGAGATGCGGTGAAAAATCATTTTCCACACAAATAGGCATAAAAAAAGCCCCGTTATAAAACGGAGCTTCTTAAGAATACGGATTGTTGATTATTTTTTTGCAGCAGGAGCTTTGGCAGCAGCGGCCGGAGCTTTTGCAGCGGCAGCAGGTGCAGCAGCAGTAGTAGCGGCAGGTGCAGCAGTAGCGGCTTCTTCAACAGCGGCGCGTGTGGTATTAACACTTACTACCGAAATGTTTTTTGGATGCAATAAAGTTATTCCTTCAATTTCAATATCGCCGGCAGCAATGGATTTACCAATGGCCAGTTTTTCGATGTTTAATTCGATGTATTCAGGTAGTTTAGAAATTAAACCTCTTACTTTTAATTTACGTAATTTGATGGTTAATTTTCCACCGGCTTTAACACCTTCTGACTGGCCAACGGTTTTAACCGGTAAGCTAACCACTACTGGTTTATCTTCGGTAACTTGTAAAAAGTCGGCGTGGATTAAACGGTCGTTAATTTTGTGATATTGT
>JADLED010000140.1 GCA_020846335.1 Bacteroidia bacterium | reverse complement strand
AAATACCAATTGGATAAAACCAGATTAAAAAAAACTCGCCCGCAAAATCAGAAAAACCTGTTTCGTGCTGAAGCTCGGCGGTTTTAAAGGTTTTGGCCACAAAATACATGCAATAAAAAATACTGAATACCGAAAATAGGTGGCAGAGAATAAAACCAAACAACAAGCCACCAAACAAAGCGGGGTTATTCGCCGGGTCAAAAAAATCTCCCCGGGCAATCCAAACCGGTAAAAATTTAATCAGCACCATGGCACCAAAAGAAATTAGAAGTAAATATGTTAATGGTATAAAAAACAACAGTTTAAATCGTGTTGTCTTCTTTTTGATACTTTCCGGAATTTTGCCCTGCAAACCAATGGCAACAGACCAAAACCAAAGAAACAGACTCACTGTAAATGCTATCATTATAATTGGCATCATCCAAAGCGAATTTAAAACAACGAAGGGATTAGGATTTGTATTTTCGTTCAGATTTCTCACCAAACTATCTAACATTATAAAATACAATACCATTGGTATGCCAAACATGAGTAAAAATAATTGCCAGTGTTTTGCTTTTAAAATTTTTTTCACCATAATTAATTCAATTTTATTCTTTTGTTTAAATCTAAATTAGAAAATTTTATTGTCTAAATTAAATTTATGTTGTCGCTTTGTCTATTTCCGGCACAGTTAATCCATTTCGAAACAAGTTGCCATCAAAAAGTTGTTTTATTCCATCATTTCTAAATTCCTACAATTTGTAGCAACACCGTGCCACTAATACAATTACCTTTAGTGCCATGAATAGCAACCTGGATGCCAACGAAGAAAACCTGAGCACTACCGATAAGGAAATTGAAAGGGCCCTGCGCCCCCATGCCTTCGACGATTTTAGCGGGCAGGAAGGCGTGGTGGACAATCTGCGTGTGTTTGTGGCTGCGGCCAAACAACGTCAGGAAGCACTTGATCACGTGTTGCTCCATGGTCCTCCGGGCCTTGGCAAAACCACCTTGGCACACATTATTACCAACGATTTAGGCGTCAACCTAAAAGTAACCAGCGGACCCGTACTCGATAAACCCGGCGATTTGGCCGGACTGCTCACTAACCTGGAGCCATACGACGTGTTGTTTATCGACGAAATTCACCGCCTCAGTCCCGTGGTGGAAGAGTACCTCTACTCCGCCATGGAAGATTATAAAATTGACATTATGATAGACAGCGGCCCCAATGCCCGCACGGTTCAAATAAAACTGAATCCATTTACTTTGGTGGGAGCCACCACCCGCAGCGGACTTTTAACCGCCCCACTCCGCGCCCGCTTTGGCATTACCAGTCGCCTGAATTATTACGACAGCAAAGTACTCACAAACATTGTACAACGCAGTTCTGAAATTTTAAAAGTAGAAATTAACGATGAGGCCGCTTTCGAAATTGCCCGCCGTAGCCGAGGTACCCCGCGCATTGCCAATGCCTTGTTGCGTCGTGTGCGCGATTTTGCACAAATAAAAGGCAATGGCAGAGTTGATATGGAAATGGCTGCCTACTCACTAAAGGCGCTGAATGTGGATAAAAACGGGTTGGACGAAATGGACATTCGCATACTCAATTGCATTATTGATAAGTTTAAAGGCGGTCCGGTGGGCATTACCACCATTAGCACAGCCGTGGGCGAAGAGGCCGGCACTATTGAGGAAGTGTATGAACCGTTTTTAGTGCAGGAAGGTTACCTGGTGCGTACCCCGCGCGGCCGCGAAGCCACTGAAATGGCCTACAAACATTTGGGCAAAAGCATCTGGAAAAAACCGGGTGGTTTGTTTGATGAGTAGCTTCGGCAAGCTCAGCTACCATCGGAAAACTCTGATGCCATCGGAAGCTCAGCTACCATTGGAAAGCTCAGTTACCATCGGAAAACTCTGATACCATGGGCAAACTCAGCTACCATTATCAGACTCTGATACAATTAAGAGGCTCAGCTAACATCCGAAAACTCAGCTACCATCGCAAAGCTCTGATGCCATCGGAAAGCTCAATTCTTAAAAATCTCCTGATTAAAAAAATCAGTGGCGGGTATCAGATGTATTAACTTGTTATCCATTGTTATCGTGTCTTTTTGTTTTTTGGTAACAAGGTATCCCTCCTTTAAATTAAAATGGCTCATTGCCTCCATTAAACCGGCCAACTCCCTGTCTTTGTTATCGCTGTGCACCTCCTCACAAACCTGAATTGCCAGTTTGCATTTTTCTTTCTCAAACGCCACAAAATCACACTCTTTGTTTTCGCGAAAGTAAAATAATCTATAGGGTAATTGCCTCAGGAATAAATACACGGCATTTTCCAACAAACGTCCTTTATCCTTACTAAAGCTTAAGGTATTGGCGTTTATTAAACCATTATCGACTGCATACACCTTGCGGGCATTTACCACAATGTTTTTTGCTTTGTAACTAAAGCGTGGCAAAAAATACAGTAAATAAGCATCTTCGAGCCAGGTTAAATAATCGGATACAGAATTGGTGGAGCCGATTTCGAACTTTTTCCTTAAGCTGTTGTAAGTGCATTCTGTACCAATATTGGATAACAGGTACAAGGTTAAATCCATCAGCGCTTTGGTATTTTTTATGCTGTAACGCACCGCTATGTCTCTAAGCACTATGTCTTTTAAAAGCAGTTGCAGCACCTCTATGTTTAAATCCCTCAGGTATTCCGGAAATCCGCCGTGCTCGATGTAATTTTCAAATGCCGAAGTGCTGTTTTTTATTTTTTTATACGCCAAAAATTCGTTGTACGAAAACGGAAACAATTCATGCCTCAAATGCCTTCCGGTTAGCCGGGTACCCAGTTCCTTACTTAGTAAAGAAGCGTTTGAACCTGTTATAAATACTTTTTTGCCCCGGTCGTGCAATTGCCTTACAAATATTTCCCAGGCTTTTACGTTTTGTATTTCGTCAAAAAAATAGGCCGATTTATTAGTGCCCATGATGTCATCCAACTTGTCAAAGTCCGACACATCAAAATCATACACCCGGGGGTCTTCAAAATTAAAATAAGCAATGTTTTTTTTATAGGCTTTCATTACCTGACGCAGCAGGGTACTTTTGCCACAGCGGCGTATGCCCGATACCACTTCGATGTGTGTTGATTTAGCCTGTATTTTTAACTGATACTGCCTGGGTATAAAACTGTTTTTTTGCAACAACACCTGCTGTTGCTTGTTGTAAGCGGCTTCTATTTCCGATTTTAAAACCATAACCGTTTAAATTAACCCTACAAATATACTACTTTATTTTTATAATATATAATAGTTTACTTTTACAATATACAATAGTTTATATTTACAATATATACTTTTTACAGTTAAAATCCGTTTTTTGGTTTGCAAACGTATGTTCATTTTAATAAACAGCTTGTAAACCGGCAAGGTACCTGCATTTGATGTTGCAATTTGTAGCTTTTAAGTTATCTGAGTCCGGCGTTTATAAGCCGGCAATCAGCAACCGGTGGTAAGGGCAAAATTGGTAAACTCCAGTTCCTTTTTTATACATTTGATAAACTTATGAATTTACAGAATTTCATTTCCGAAGAAATTGAAGGCAGCTTGCGAAACAACGACCAAAGTTTGTTGACAAGACGTCTAATGGATATTTGCGAGGAATTTAAACTCAACACCACTATCCGAACAGCGGTTTTTGAGTTGCGGCGAAGCTTTTTAACCAACGAAAACAACCTGAATAGGGTTTCGGAAGATTCTTTTTCTGAAAAAGCACTGGCAATAATTGAACAGATACGTGAGGCCGATTTTGAAATGCGCGAACTGCGGGAAAACACAGATGAACTGGTGATTGACGCAGAACAAATAAGCAAGGAATTTAACCGTGGCCGAAACCCTTTTACTTTATATCCGCTGGATGTGAAATTAAAACAAGGTGAAATAACCGGCGTGGTTGGCGAAAATGGAAATGGAAAAACCACACTGTTACGTTTATTGGCCGGCGAACTAAGTCTGAGTTCGGGCAAATTAAATTATCCGGCATTGACAAACCTTTCTGATAGCTGGTACGAGGTGAAAAATCGTCTGGCATACATTCCGCAACGGATTGACCGCTGGTACGGCACCTTAGAGGATAATCTGAAATTTTTTGCCACCATTCATGGTTTTACCGGTGCCGAAAACAATGCCCGTATTGAATTTATTTTGTACCGGCTTGGCCTTGAAAAGTTTCGCGATTTAAAATGGACGGAGATTTCGAGTGGTTACCGTTTGCGGTTTGAACTGGCCAAAATGTTATTATGGAAACCAAAATTGCTTTTGCTGGATGAACCTTTGGCGAACCTGGATATTAATGCCCAGCAATTACTCTTGCAGGATTTACAATTTTTTTCACGTTCAAAAACCCATCCCATCAGCATTGTGCTTACCTCACAAAATCTGCACGAAATAGAAAAGGTAGCCGATAATCTTATTTTTATTCGCCAGGGCAAAACCATCTACAATGGGGCGCAAAACCTGTTTGCACTGGACAGGAGCCAAAACAGTTTTGAATTATCCGGTAATTTTGATGTGAATGCTTTAAGAATTTGCTTTAATAACATTCCGGGCATCAGTATCGAAAGTTCGGGTACTTCGTTTATTGTCAATACTTCCACCCAACTCAACATTTACGATGTGATGACGGCATTAAAGGAAAACAAACTCGAATTAAATTACGTGCGGGACATTAGTCAATCCACCAGAAAATTATTTCATAAAGACATTTAAGATGCTTAAAAAATTAGCCCCGAAATTTGTACACAATATCGATACCTGGCTGCTCGAAAACCACCCGGTTATTTGGATGAGCCGTGTACATTATGCGCTGTGGTTTGGTCTGTTACTTGGTGCCCTGTCTGCCGCTGTCGGCTTTGGAGTGTATGTCAACATTCTCCAGGAGTTTGGCTTTACACTGTGGTACTTTATTTTTGGCCTGATTGGTTTTGTGTTTTTTTGTATTTGGGTTTACAATTATGTTATTTTTAATAAGGATAAAAGTTATGGCCATAGAAAACCGTTTGAGTCTTATCTGAATTTTTTGCTGGTATTTGTTTGCATTGCGGTATTTGCGCTGGTTCCTGTTCCTTTCCAATACACCTGCAATTTATCAATTGCCAACACTTTTACAGATGACGAAATTACCGAGCATATTAATATATTAAATGAGGACAGCCCTTATATGCTTCTCGCCTGCAGTAATTATGAATCGTGGCGAGATACAACTTATGATATAACTTATGTTAATGTACATCGATTGAGCGAATACCCCGATAACTTTTTACCCCATTCGTTGAATGAAAATAATTTTAAAAATTACCACAAATTTATCCAGTCAAAGGAGGTTGTAAAAAGATACAATCCAGATATTAGCGAAAAAGAACTGCTCCATAAAATTAACCGTTATCTGGATGTTACCGCCAAATACGGCTTAAGTCCTGATTTACCGGCAGAATATTACGCCAAAAATTTTATTAAGTTGCGTAGTCATCCAAAACTCGATTGCGATTTAATTGATTCTCCCATTAACGAGTACAGATTACAACGCGGAATCCAAAATGTGTGTGAGGCAAAAATCAATGATCGTTTGATTTTTGAAACGGGTTTTTGGATCATACAATTTTACATTGTTTTTGTGTTATCGGTTTTAATTAGTTTATTCAAAATAACGCAATGGAAACACTATTTACTTACGGCAGTCATTATGATATTTTATCCTATTATTGTCTTAATCCTATCCGAACTTCTTCCTATTCATGGCGGTTCCAGTCGCCAACTGTTTTTCTTCAACCTGGTATTTTTATTCCTGCTTTTTTCGGCTTACAGCATTTACAAAAATTACAAAAACAATTTGTTTTACCGGCCTTTTTACAATTGCTTTAATCAGGTATTTTACATTGCTTTATCTTTTATGCCGGTTTTACTGGTTTTGTATTTGCACGAATACAGCAATTTGTTCCACAACAAAGATTATTTTCAATGGGTGAGTGATTTCGAAATGGAAACTAACAGAATAAAACCAAGCTTACAGGAACTATACATCAACCGGTTAAACCAATACTTTTATTACTACTGGCGCCAGCAATACCAAATATGGGTATGGGCATCGCTTTGTTTTGGTTTGTTTTTATTTTTTGCGCTTTTGCCCTTTCTTAACCGTTTATTTGTAAAACAATTGGCACTGCCTAAAAAGAAATAAGTTGGACAACGAAAACACATCAAAAAAAATTAAAACGGCCATAGCCACCGTGGTAATTTATTTTGGTTTGATCTTTTTATCCATAGAAAATGCCGGTTCGCGAAACAGCGCAAGTGATGCTCTGTTTCTTTTAATTTTTTCGATATTCCTTGTACCAATTGTTCAGCTATTTATTGCTCACCTGCTCAAAGAAATAGACTACGAAGGCTATGCCAGAGGAATTAAGGCCGGTGTTATTATAGAAACAATACTCGTGGTGTGTGGCGTCATTCTTAGACTACTTAGTATTTCGTAAACGGTGCTTATGCGCTGAAAGCATGCTTTGATTGCGATTCATACATATTTAGCGCTTAAAAACCTCAAAAATCTTTTAAAAAAGGTAATTTTACACTTTTACAATTATGTTTCATTTTTTACTAAGAACCATACCCCGCCCCATACTCATTTGGTTTAGCCTCGGCTTTAGCAAAATTGCACCCATTTTGTACTATGGCAGCAAATACGAGGATCCCATTTCAGGCAAAACCTACCGCAAGTTTTTACCTTACGGTTATTCAGGTCGTGCCAAACGCAAAAACGTGTTGTGCCCCGGCAGTCTGTCGCTGGAAAGGCACCGTTTATTGTGGTTGTACCTAAAACAAAAA
Organism: Bacteroidia bacterium; assembly: GCA_020846335.1. Taxonomy (GTDB): domain Bacteria; phylum Bacteroidota; class Bacteroidia; order B-17B0; family Aurantibacillaceae; genus Aurantibacillus. The sequence goes on along the minus strand of JADLED010000140.1, from coordinate 2,027 downwards.
ACCGATTTTTTTACCAGGCCACATAAAATGCTGCACATTGCGCCCGAACAATGTTTTTACAAACTGTTTAAAGCGCAAAAAAATCTGGATTACACCACCGGCGATTACAATAGCCCCATTGCCGACATTCACTTTGATTTGCACCATGCGCCTTTTAACGACAATACCTTTGATGTAATTTTTTGCAACCATGTGTTGGAACATGTGGAAGATGCCAACCAGTGTATGCGCGAACTGCACCGCATTATGAAACCCGGTGGCTGGGGAATTTTTCAGGTGCCGCTGGATACTGAAAGAGCCACAACCTACGAAGACAAAAGCATTACAAGTCCCGAACAACGCGAAATACATTTTTGGCAAAAAGACCACGTGCGACTGTTTGGTTTGGATTACAAGGATAAACTGTCTGCAGCCGGATTTAATGTAACGGTGGATGATTTTGTAAACACCATTGGAGCCGATAAGGTGGACCGTTACCGCTTACCTGCCGGCGAAATGATTTACCTGTGCAGGAAGAATTGAAGCTGACACCATGCAGTCGTTGCGCCAGGGATTGAGCCATTTGTTTGAGCACCTTAATCCAACCGCCTTTCGATTAAAACTCAGGGAGCGGTTGGCCCGCCAGGGCGCCCAAAAAATACATATATTTTAAATGTAAAAATGGATATTTTAAACTTACTCAAAGACAAAAGCCTGAAAAGCAAACAAAAAACCGAAGCTTTGGCTCAGAGATTATTGAGTGGTGACCTAAAACCACAAGAGCTTATTGCATTTGCCTCGGCAGCCAAAGACCCCGACAAAGCCACCTGCATTGAGGCCTTTGAAGCCGCCACTAAAACAAATGCCACCACTATTGCCTCCGAAAAACTACTTGCTTTTGTAACCGAATCGCTTACATCAAAAGCACCACGTGTTAAATGGGAATCGGCCAAAGTAATCGGGAACATTGCCGCATTATATCCTAAAAAGCTGGACAAGGCGATTGTGAACTTACTTAATAATACCGAAGATAAAGGAACAGTGGTGCGCTGGGCTGCCGCTTTTGCATTGGGAGAAATTCTAAAACTAAAAACACCTCACAACAAAGAATTATTACCTGCCGTAAATAACATTGTAGAATGCGAAGAAAACAACGGTGTAAAAAAACATTACCTAACAGCTATAAAGAAGTTGGCGAAGGCTTAGTTGGATTGAATGTACTCTTCAAACGTTATTTGCTGCATAAACTCAGGGGAATAAATGTACTGATACATCAAATCGGCCCAGGCTTTGTGGCTGCGGCTTTCGTTAAACACTTTGTAACTAAAAGGCTTACCAAAATGAATGCGGATGTTTTTTTTATCGGCCCTGAACATTTCGTCGGGTAAAAACAACATTTCGATGTTGGCCTTAATGCCCAAACGTTTGCGCCAATGGGCAAAATTGTAAAAGAATTTTGAGTTTTCGCCTTCAATAAACACCGGCAATACCTGACGCTTATGATCTATGGCCTGGGTAACAAAACTTTTTTTCCAGCTTAAATCGCGTACTATGCCGTTTTGTTTGCGCGATACCAAACCGGCAGGAAAAATGAGTACGGCACCACCTTGTCTAAAAATTTCTTCCATGGTGCGTAACGAACCGGCCGAGGCTGCACCAAGTTTGTTAACTGCCACAAACACATCGCCATAGTTGTGTATGCTTTTTAAAATATCGTTCACAAAAAAATGCACATCGGGGCGTACTTCGCCAACGGCTTTTATGAGTGCCATGCCGTCTAAACCACCCAATGGATGATTGCCAGCCACTGTAACGTTTCCGGTTGCCGGGATGTTTTCGGGATGTACCGATTCTACACGGGCCTTAATCATATCCAAGGCTTTTGTGTTAAAATCAAGACCTCTTTTGTCTTTTAAAACACTCATGGCATTATTAATATCATCTTCGTGTAGTTTGCGCTTAAGCCAATTGATAGCAAAACGCGGAAGCCAACGGTAAAGTTTATAGGCCTTCTCCTTTAAGATTTTTTCAACGTCTATAAACTTTTT
>JADLED010000139.1 GCA_020846335.1 Bacteroidia bacterium | reverse complement strand
TTAAAGTAGCCATGTTTGCCTTACGCCCTTTGTTTGATACCAATTGAATATTGGGTTGTGCCGAAACATTTATGCAGAGTGCTAAGGCCAATGATAGGTAAGTGGTTTTCATGAAAATGGAGTTGTTTTAGAATTAATTAGTAATAGAATTGATAGTTGTAATGCCTGAGTGAGGGTGTGCGACTTTAATTCGAGATACGGTAAGTGATAAAAGAATTGGTGTGAAATAGTATTATGGTGAATTTTAAGATAATCCGAAACAACTAATCCTGATGTATTGTTAAAATTAAAAGGGAACTTTTTTGGATCCGGTGGTAAACTGATTAAAGTAACAATGTGCTTCATTTGGTGGCTAAACGATTACTCAAAAAAACAACAATTAAACAAACCCTGAAATACATCAAATGATGTAGTGGCTTATCATGTAAACTTGTATATTTATCTGTGATGAGAACCGGCCTGTTTCTTTTGTTTTTTCTGTTACAATTTTGTGTTGCGGCACAAAACATAGGGCGTTTGCATTTTAAGAACTTTGAACCGGCCAAAAAACTAGGCATACCGGGGGTTTACAGCATGTTTCAGGATACCACCGGCATTATATGGCTGGGCACCAACAACGGCCTGTTTAGATACAACGGCACCGATATTTTTGAATTTACTGCGGCCGAAAAAAAACTGCTGGGTAAACTCAATTTTAGTTTTTTGCAGGATGCCGCCGGAAACGTGATTATTGGCAGCAACGAATCTATCTGCAAATACGATATTAAAACAAAAAAGGTAAATCAGTTAATACACTACAAACAAGCTTTTAATTTTTACAATCGCTACGTGCCTATAGCGTTCGACAAAGACAGCTTTTTGTGGTGTGGCATAGGGGGCGTGGGCCTTGGGAAATACAAAACAAAATTTGAACTCATACCGGAAAATAAAAAACTGGAACTGATTAAAATTGAAAAATTTAGTGCCACCATGGATAAAACAACCGGCACCATCTATTTCACCAACCTGCACTTTAAAGACCTTGTTTCGAGTACGTATAACATTTATACCGGAGAGTTTTTAAATAATCCGGACAAGGTTAACGGAAACTTTATTCAACTAAAAAACAAATGGTTGTTTGTGCATAGTGGTTATTTAACTTTCTACTCCTTGCAACATCAGGCCTTAAAAACAATTGATGCCTATCCCTATCTGAAAAAAAACGACATGCTTTATTATAAATTTATGAAGCTAAACGACAGTGTGGTTTGGTTTTCGTTAAAAGCAGGGGTGTTGGAGATAAATGTAAATTCCATGTCGGTTCAAAATTATTTTGGTTTTGAAGGCGATAACAAAAGCAATTTACTTGAAAATATTTCGGAACTCTTTTTAGACAAACAAGGCACCGTGTTTGTGTGTACCGAAAACAATGGCATTTTTACCTACAATACCATTAAAGCTCAAAAATTTCAGCAATGCAGCCATCCACTCAAAGAAATAAACACCATCATGCAAACGCTGCCGCTCAACGATAGTTTGTTGATTGTTTCGCCGCTGTCCGACAGGTTGCAGTTGTTAAATCTTAAAACCAATACCTATTCGGCTTTGGTAAACGAAAAGAGTGCTCGGCCAAAAATTTTGTCAGCCATTAACGATAGCACCTATTTTGCCAATTCAAATGACTTTAAAAGTATTGAACTTAACAAACGCACCTTAACTACACGCGATGTATCTTCTGTTATAACAAGCATTGTTGATTACAAACCCATTTGGAGCATCTGCATTAATAAAAACAACCTGTATTTGCTGAGCGAGAAACTTTATAAAGTAAACTACAACAAGGGCCGGTATAATTCGGTGGCCAATTGCGAAGTAAAGGAAGTAAAACAAGGTACAAAACCATTTTACGATGTTGTAAATAATCAAATTGTGGTTAACCTTAATTTTAAAACCCTTTTTTTTGACGAAAACCTCCAACTCATTCGCCAATCGCCCAACGTGATTGGAACCTATAACGCCTGCACCTATAGTAATAAAACAAAATTATGGTATTTTGCCACCTTTGATGGACTAAAAATATTTGACCGTAATTTTAAATTGCTCCAAAAACTCACCCCACAAAACAGTGGCATTAACAACGACGTGATATACTCAACAGTATTTAGTACCGATAGCAGTAAGCTTTATTTGAGCACCAACAAAGGCATTTCCGAATTTGATATTATAAAACAAAGCTTTGTTAATTACACACCCACCGATGGCGTGCCGGTGTCGGAACACAATTCGGGTGCAGGTTCTACCGACGGAAAAGGCAATTATTTCTTTGGTAACATTGATGGAGTTACCATTTTTAACGAAAAAAATCTGCGGATTCCCTACAAAAAACCAATTGTAATTGTTGATTCCATTTTAGTGGCCGATTCCCTGTACCAAAAAAACACCAATCCCAATTTTATAAAAACCATTGAGCTTTATCCTAATGGCAATCAACTTACAATAAATTACTCCATACTTCAAAGCGATAATCAGGAGGCCATTACCTATGCCTATCAATTAATGGGCTATGATAAAAGCTGGACCACCAGTAAAAATCAACTACCCGTTCGGTATTCCAATTTGCCCAACGGTAGTTACACACTGTGTATCCGCGGCCTTAGTCACAACAATATTACAGAGCTACAATACCTGCTTACAGTTCATCCGCCGTTTTATTTAAAATGGTGGTT
>JADLED010000138.1 GCA_020846335.1 Bacteroidia bacterium | reverse complement strand
TTTACAGGAGTTACACGCCGCGTAGGTTTGTCGTTAGGAGCTTATTATACATCGTTGGGCCAACTAAAATTCGGTAACAAAAAAGCCGAAATTGCTAAAAATGGTTTTGGCATTCAAACTACCGAAGGTGCCGCTGCGCCAGCTTATCCAGGTCAGGGATTAACACTGGTATATGGTCAGGAAAAAGAAGTTACTTCCATTACGCCAACAAGTTTGCATTACCTGGTATTTCCGGCTAAGCTTCAGTTTTTTATTTCAGAAAAGCAGGCCATTACCTGTGGCTACTCCTTTGCCTATTTGCTCGATGTGAGAAGCAAGGTGGAAACCTATACCGAAAATTACAGCACCCGTATTTACAAAGGCTCCTACACTACCGGTGGCTACGTGGAAGGTTTTAAGACGTATTGTTCGCAAATTAGTGTGGCTTACCGCCGCCGATTGTATAAAAATATTTGGGTAAACGCCGAGTTACTTTATGGCCTGAGTGACTTGCGCGATGACACATTTTTTGGAATTAATAAATACGAACGTGCAACGGGAATTAACCTTGGCCTTACCTATAACTTATTAAAGAAATGAAAGCATTTTATTACATCTTACTGGTATTAATTTTTGCGGGCACAGCCTGTAAGAAAAAGGAATACCCAAAATCGGTAAGTGCCGAAGATAATCCGTTTTACATGAAACTGGTGGTGGACGGACAGGCACTGGAAATTAATGCAGGTAAGAATAATTATTACATGTATTCTTCCATTGCCCGCGATTCGTCAAAAATCTACAGTTTGGTGGGCGAATTTAAACAAAGTGGTTGCAGTACCTGCCCCAACAGCCTCCGCATTCAGATAGTGGATTCTAAAACCACAACAGCAGCCACTGCCTTGGACATAAACTCGGTATTGAGTTTGCGCGATTACCGTTTTGTTTCGGGTCCTGCTGATACCGTTTTATCAAAAGTAATTTTACAATTTACCGATGCCAATGGCCTTACTTTTACAAGCAACAATTCTGCTCAGGAAGCGAGCTCTGTATTAAGGGTAATTTCTATTGAAGATTCCTTTAGCGATGTGTACAACAGGCCCATTAAAAAAGTAAAACTAAATGTTAATTGTAAATTATTTAATGGTTCTCAGTTCAAATTACTACAAAGTGCCGAGATTGTTTTAGGATTGGTGTATTAAATAAAATTTTTAATTCGTAAAAACATGAAAAACATATTATTAAGCCTGATTACCATTTTATTTACAACAAGTTTATCAGGCCAGAACTGTTCAGCGAGTTTTATTTTCACAATTAGTCCTACTGGTAACATAAGCTTTACCAACACCTCCATTTATCCTTCAACTGTAACTCCTGTTTTTACATGGGATACCGGCGATGGAATGACTTACTCAACTAATACTCTTGCACAAACAATAAGTACCACCTATACCAGCAATGGTACTTATCACGTTCAATTAACCCTGACCACTCCATTCTGGAACCAATGTAGTGCATCAAGTCAGGATACTGCAATAACTGTTTCCAATCCCAATTGCCCCTTAAGTGCGAGTTTAAGTGTGAGTAGTGGTGGATTATATAATCCAACAGTTAATTTTTCCAACGCATCAACTAATACAATTAGTACCACTACTTATACGTGGTATTTTGGTGACGGGGCTAGCTCAAGTCTTCCGAATCCAATACATACTTATACTGCAAACGGAATTTATGATTATACTTTAAATGTAGCCAACAATCCAACTTGCACCAGTTTCTATCGGATACCTACTCAAAATACCATTTGGGGACCTACTCATATTTGCTATTATAGTGATACTTTACTTTATGCTTTTGGCCCTTCACCCGGATTGGTAAGTTTCAGTATGTTTCCCGTTGGAAATCGGGTTGTAAGTGCAGGTTGGGCCTTTGGTAACGGACTGCTCGTCGGTGCAGTAACCACGGTTGCAACTACTTTTTTCGATGGCACTTATACTGTACAAACTCAACTCAATCATGGTCCTAATAATTGTTTACAAAACATGAATGCAATTATTACAATTACCAATAATCCCTGTTTTGCAAATGCCGGATTTACTCAAACATTAAACAGTGGTGGGCAGGTTCAATTTTCTTTAACCTCACCGAGTAGCAATTCAAATATAGCTTACTACTGGGATTTTGGTGATGGTGTTACATCAACATTGGCGTCACCAATTCACACCTTTCCAAGTGCCGGTAATTTCACCACCATGCTCATTTCGCACCACTCCACCTACACAGTAGCATGTAGTGATACCAGCACTGTTAATATTAGTGTTTCAGGAATCCCGTGTGTGGCTAATTCAAATTTCAGTTTTCAATCAACATCTGTTCCACATCAATACTATATTACCCCTTCTTTTCCATATAACATAAGTTCGGTTACTTGGGATTGGGGTGATGGGAGTTCAAGTAATGTACTCTACACTAGTCATACCTATTCAACGGCAGGTTCCTATGATGTCTGCATGACTGTAACTGCAGCCTGTGGTTCTACCTCAACCACTTGTTATAATCAAACAGTAGCTAAAGGAAGTTCCGGAGGTATGGTTTATGTGTATGTTCAACAACCCGAAAAAATTACAAATGCAAACAGCGAAGATTCGGAAAAGATGAGTTACTTGCTATTTCCAAATCCTTGCGAAAATCAAATTAACCTGAGGTTTAATAATGACATTGAAATTTCACAAATTCAAATTTTTAGTCTTTATGGTCAGGAAGTGTATTGTCAAAAATATTATGCTAAAACCGATTTCTATACCTGCGATTTAAAGTCAATTAGTAATGGCGTTTATTATCTTAAACTGAACACGCGCGGCACATCAGCGATAAGAAAAATAATTATTTCAAAGTAAAGCGTCGTTTAATATCAAACTAAGTAAAAACACAAAATAAATACTCTAAAAATAATGCCCGTTAAAAGAAAAAAGATCTTCTTTGTGAGTTAACGTAAATGGTTTATTACCCATGCACTATCCGTAAACCGATTAGCCGCACTCATAAAGGAGGTCTCTTTGACGAGAATTCACTCGAACACTCCTGCAAAAAAATCCAAATCCCATTTTGTAAAACCCAAGGTTGAATAAAAAAACCGCTTTAATTTAAAACTAAAGCGGTTTCAACTGAATGTTATTTGTTGGCATTATGACTGACCCAACTTGGCATCAATGCCCAAAGTGGCGTGTGGTACAGAACGTAAACGTTCTTTTGGAATCAGTTTACCGGTTACCCTGCAAATGCCGTACGATTTATTCTCGATACGCACCAAAGCGTTTTTCAGATTCACAATGTATTTTTCCTGACGCGAGGCCAATTGCGCGGTCTCTTCCTTGCTCATTACATCACTGCCGTCTTCCAGCAATTTAAACGATGGTGAAGTGTCGTCGGTACCATGATTATCTTCGTTACTAAGTGTTTGTTTTAACAAATCGTAATCGGTTTGCGCTTCTTTTAATTTTTCAAGAATCAATTCCTTAAACTCGGCCAACTCTTTGTCAGAATAACGCGAACGTTTGTCGTCGGTATTTACAAATGGTTTTGGAGCGGCCACATTGCCCTTTTTAATCAGGGGCTTATTAATGTCAATTTGTAAGGGACGGTTACGGATATAAGCTTCCATACTTCCACCCGAAGATTTTCCTTCGTTCTTTTTGCGACGGCCACGACCACGTTTTTCAGGTATCTCGTCATCGTCTTCATCAATATCAGGTGCCGAAGCGCCTTCCAGATCAATCATTCCGGCTTCATCCAATCCTGCATCAATAGGCACATCGTCTTCGTCCGGTTTTTCATAATCGTCTTTTACTTCCACATCGGTATCTTCTTCTTCCTCTTCCGCCTCTACTTCTTCGTCCTCTTCATCATCGCCTGATTTACCTTTTCCTTTTGCCGCCGTTTTTGATGCTTTTTTATCCTTGCCTTTTTTAGCAATAGCGTCAATTGGTTTACCGGCTGCTTTTTTTACAACTGCTTCTTTTGCAGGTTTAGAAACCTTTTTTGGTTCTTCTATTTTTTTGCCCTTTGCAGGCACCGCTTTGGTTACCTTTTTAGGGTCGGCTTTCATGTTTTTTTTCTCCACTTTCTTCTCTACTGTTTTTGCAACAGGTTTAGCTGCCTTTTTTACGGGCTTAGGGGCAGCTTTTTTAATCACGACAGGGCGTGATGGTTTTCCCGGTTTGTTTGCGGGTTTGGCTTTTTTAACCGCGCTAGTTTTAGTTTTTTTTGTAGCCATAACTCTTGTTTTAATTTTGTTTCTCGATTGAAATAAGTGTCGAGATTAATTCATCAACCTCAATGCTTACCGCATTTGCAGTTGAAAGTTCCTGCACTAATTGTAAATCGTTTGTCAAAGTTTCAGAACAAATATAACTTAAATTGTTTTTAATAGCGTTATCCAATTGCGAATTTTGCTTGATTTTAACCAAAATGCGATCGGTCACTTCAAAACCACTGTCTTTGCGCAGGTTCTGAATTCTGTTCACCACTTCACGTGCCAATCCTTCGTTTTTTAACTCCTCGCTGATATTAATATCCAGCGCCACGGTAATGGCTCCGCTATTGGCCACTTTCCAGCCCGGAATGTCAACCGGTATTATTTCCACGTCTTCTGTTTCCAAAACAATTTCGGCATTGTTAATGTTTAAAACATAACGTCCTTCTTTCTCAATGATTTTTATCAGCTCAGCCGCATTTTCTAATGCATAAGCCTGAACTGCTTTCATGTTAGGGCCGCATTTTTTTCCAAGCGTTTTAAAATTAAGTTTAAGGTTTTTCACAATTTGGGTGTGACTTTCGTCCACCAAATCAATTTGTTTTACGTTTACCTCACTTAAAATAATGTCCTTAACGGCCTCAATTTTCATGCTGAATTCCGCATCCAGTGTAGGAATTTGAATGCGTTGCAATGGTTGACGCACACGCAGATTTTCTTTTTTGCGGATGGATAACACCATTGAACTCACTTTTTGTGCTAACTCCATGCGTTCTTCCAAAGCCTTGTCCTGTTTGGTTTTATCAGCTTTTACAAGATTGGTTAAGTGCAAGGAATCCCAACGCAACGGGCTGTTATTAGCCACGGCTTCGGCTCTGATAAGCGCAGTTAGGTTTTGGTACATCCACTCACTAAAGAATGGTGCAATGGGGCTCATTAACTGAGTAACCACCATCAAACATTCGTGCAGCGTTTCGTAAGCGGCCTTTTTATCAGTGCTCATTTCACCCCTCCAAAAACGGCGACGTGAGAGGCGCACATACCAGTTACTCAAATGCTCATCCACAAAATCCTCAATAAAGCGGGCCGCACGATGTGGCTCAAAGGTTTCGTAAGCATTGGTCACATTTTCAATGAGTGTTTGCAGTTCTGAAATAATCCAGCGATCGAGTTCTATGCGCTCTGAAACAGGTAAAATGTTTTGTTCATCAATTACAAAATTATCCACATTGGCATAAAGGGCATAAAAACCATAGGTGTTATATAAAGTGCCAAACAACTTGCGCTGCACTTCTTCAATGCCCTCTTCGTTAAACTTTAAATTTTCCCAGGGCGCGGCATTGGCAATCATGTACCAGCGGGTGGCATCGGCGCCATATTTATCAATGGTTTTAAAAGGGTCAACAGCATTGCCACGGCTTTTGCTCATTTTGTTGCCGTTTTTATCGAGCACCAATCCGTTTGACACCACATTTTTGTAGGCTATTGAGTCAAAACACAATGCGCCAATTACGTGGAGGGTGTAAAACCACCCACGGGTTTGATCAACTCCCTCAGCAATAAAATCGGCAGGATAATTTTTTCTTCCGTCAATCAGTTCTTTATTCTCAAACGGATAATGCACCTGTGCGTAAGGCATAGAGCCGCTGTCGAACCAAACATCAATCAGATCAGGCTCGCGGAATAATTTTTTTCCGTTCTTCTCAAGCACAATGTTATCGGCATAAGGTTTGTGTAAATCAAAGCTGCCGTAATTGTCTTTGCTAAAATTTCCGGGCACAAATTGTTCGAGTGGATTGCCGGTCATAAAACCTTTTGCCACCGAATTGCTGATGTGTTGTTTTAACTCCTCGGCACTGCCAATAATCAGTTGTTCCGATTTGTCTTCACTGGTCCAGATTGGCAATGGAATGCCCCAAAAGCGCGAACGTGATAAATTCCAATCGAGTGCATTTTTAAGCCATTCCCCAAAACGTCCGGTGCCGGTTGATTCGGGTTTCCAGTTAATTTGTTGATTGAGTTCCACCAGTTTTGAACGATTTTGCGCCACCTTCACAAACCAACTGTCGAGCGGATAATACAACACCGGCTTATCGGTGCGCCAGCAGTGCGGGTAACTGTGTTCGTATGTTTCTTTTTTAAAGAGTTTGCCTTCTTCCTGTAATTTTAAAACGATGCGTTCGTCCACACTCAGGTAGGCTTTTAGTTCTTTTATTTTTCCGGCAGCTTCTAAAATTTGTTTTTGTTTTTCAAATTCTGTTTGCTTTTCGGCATCGTTGAGATAAGCTTCTTTTACAAATTCTTCGCCGAATAAAAATGTTCCGTCCTGCACTTCAGGTAAAAATTTTCCACGACGATCAACCAGTGTTAAAGAAGCAATCCCGTTTTCACGTGCTACCTTAAAGTCATCGGCACCAAAACTCGGCGCAATGTGTACAATGCCTGTACCATCGGTTGTGGTAACAAAATCGCCACACACTACTTCAAAGGCTTTACCATCGGGCTGCACAAACGGAAGGAGTTGTTGGTACGTTGAACCTGCAAGCTGAGAGCCTTTGAATTCGCCCACAACCGTGTAAGGACTATTTTTGTCGCCTGCTTTGTATTCCTCAAATTTTAATTCGGCATTTTTTGCCGGAAAATATTTCGAAAGCAAATCCTTGGCAAGTATCAAAACCACAGGCTCCGTTTCTTTTCCTTTTACTGGGTGTGGATGAAAAGTTTTTACTGCCACATAATCTATGTCTTTACCCACTGCCAATGCTGTATTGGATGGTAATGTCCATGGCGTTGTGGTCCAGGCCAGAAAATAAATTTCATCGCTCTCAACTTTCAACTCCGAACTTTCAACTTTAAACTTTAAACTATCAACTACCCTGAACATCACAGTAGCCGTTCTGTCCTTCACATCTCTGTAACAACCCGGTTGGTTTAGTTCTGCCGACGAAAGTCCTGTGCCTGCAGCCGGTGAGTAAGGTTGAATGGTGAAGCCCTTGTATAATAAATCTTTGTTGTATAAATCTTTAAGCAACCACCACACACTTTCAATGTACTTGTTATCGTAGGTAATGTATGGGTCGCTCATGTCCACCCAGTAGCCCATTTGAGCGGTTACCTGTTCCCACTGGTCGGTGTATTTCATTACTTCCTTGCGACAGGCTTTGTTATAATCTTCAACCGAAATGTATTTGGAACTGTTTTTGTTACCGATGTCTTCTTTGGTAATGCCCAATGATTTTTCAACGGCAAGTTCTATTGGCAAACCGTGTGTATCCCAGCCGGCTTTGCGTTTTACCTGATAGCCCTGCAAGGTTTTGAAGCGGCAAAAAATATCTTTAATCGCACGCGCCATAACGTGATGTATGCCGGGCATACCGTTGGCACTTGGCGGCCCTTCGTAAAACACCCATGGTGTGGCACCTTCGCGTGAGCTAATGGTTTTTTGAAAGGTGTTGTTCTCTTTCCAATAATTTAAAATATCGTTTGATATCCTTGGTAGTTCCAGTTTTTTATATTCGGGATATTTTTTCATGTTGCGCTTCGATTTTTTTCCTTTGTGTGCTACAAAATTTTTTACTAAAAAAGGAGAGCGAATTTAGTAAAAAAAGCCCAATTGGCGGGTTTTATCTTTCGTTAAAAAAATGTTTTGGAAGGATTAATTTTATACCTTTAACTATCAATTTTTAATCCATGAAAAAATTAGTTTTACTTGTTGCTTTGGCTGTTAATGTAAACGCCTTTTGTCAGGCCGATAATACCTGGCAACTAGGCCTGCAATGGGGCGCCCACAGTAGCCACACGCAGTTAAGCGGCGGAATGACCGAGGCCAATGCGCGCTTTGGCAACGAAGATGCCGGCGGCGGTGCGTTTAGCCTGCAGTTTCGCTACGATTTTAATAAACGCTGGATGATTAGCTCCGGTTTTGGTTTTCAAAGTTTTGGATTCAGGTACTCGCTTGCGCAGAATTACTCTTTACTAAACCCCGAAAGCCGCTCACAAGGTGTAAGTACTGAATTCGCAGGGTTAGAGTTTCCGGTAATGTGGCACTTTAAGTTTAATCCCAATTGTAAAAACACCAAATGGGTGTTGGGCGCCGGCTGGGTGCAGGGATTAATCGGGAGCCAAAATACATCCAAAACATTTACCGAAGGTTCTGAATCCAATGCGAATGCCAATTTTATAAGTTGCCAATCTACTGTCAACGATGGCTATTATGCCATGGTGCGTTTTTCGATAGCCCGTGAGCGTGTGTTTAAAAAGGGAGGTATTTTTAATGCCGCTTTAATGTTTAATGCAGGCCTGCGTGAACTTGCCACTGCAAAGGTAAATTACAGAGTAGATGGTAAATCCTACAACCACGAATTTAAAAATAACGGAAATTTTGTTGGTATCAGGCTGACGTATTTTTTCAGACCTATTTCAACTTTACAGAATAAATAAGAGATTACATTCCACTGCTAAAGTGGCTCATGCTCTCGCGTTTCATTGGGTTAACGTTTAATACCGGAATCGGACTGATTTCCACAATTTTGTGGCCAACTGTTCCGGCACCAAACTTTTCGGTCAAACTCAAATCCTGCTGGTTCATTTGGATGATAATATCACCCTCGCTTTTAACAGCGTACTCCACAATGGCCTCGGCTGCAGTAGCGCTAGGCAAAGTACGGTTGGTACAATGCACGCCTTCGGCTTTTATAAATTTTTTAACCTGTTGCAGGTATGGGAATAATTTATTTTCGTACTCCTCGTCGTTTGGTTTAAATACCGAAATTATTTTAATATCGGCATTGTATAATCTTGCCAATTGAACGGCGTAGGAAACCTTTTCGCGACTTTCAGGACTTAAATCAAAAGGCATGATGATGTTTTTGCAACCATCGCGTAAATCGGTAGAGCGAAGTGTGATAATAGGGCAATGAGCAGTAGTTAAAAATTTAGGAACAGTCATGGCACTGCTAAACATTCCCGATTTAAACTTGGCGTTTTCTTCGAGCGCCAACACTACTAAGGATGCGTCTATATCAGTAGCCACTTTGATAATGGTTGAATATAACTCACCTTTTGCTCCCATTGTTTCTACCTTCAGTCCGCTTTCGGCTTGTGTTGATTCGGCGAGATTTTCTAAATCGGCTTTGCGGTCTGAATCACTGTTTGGAGAAATGTGAATCAGAACGAGCTTTGATTTTGTGTACCGCGCGAGATTGTAAGTTTGTTTAACAGCAATGTACGAAAGCTTGGTAAAATCAATTGGAATTAAAATTGCCTGATTATCTTTAATTATCATATTGATTCAAGATTTCCACTAAGATATTAAAAATAATTCACAAGGGTTAAATTTTACAAGATTTTTGTTAAATAACACTTGTTTAGAATGCTTCTAAAATAGCTAACTAGCTTATTTTAAGGTAATTGAAAGACAAAAAGAAGTTTTTTAACGTTTGATTTAATCAATTGTTGCCATAACTTTTAACTCAATGGCAATTGGCGTGGGTAATTTATTTATTTCAATGGTGGTGCGGCAGGGAGGATTTTCTTTAAAATACTCGGCCCAAATTTTGTTGTATTTAGGAAAATCATCCTTCATGTTGGTTAAAAAAACGGTTACATCCACAATTTTATCCCAACTGCTTCCGGCATCTTCGAGTATGTACTTTATATTTCTGAAAACACTGTGGCATTGTGCTTCAATGTCGTAAGAAATAATTTGGTTAGTAGCATCAAGCTCAACGCCCGGAATTTTTTTGCTGCCGCGCTCGCGTGGACCAACGCCACTCAGAAATAAAAAATTACCAACTCTGCGTGCGTGTGGATACAATCCCACCGGCTCAGGTGCTTTAGAAGATTCTATTTTTGTTGAATCGGACATAATTTTTTGTTTTTACAATGGTTATATTTTACAACTATTACTGCAAATTTAACTATATTCCATCTAAAAAATGATTTTTGAAACCACATTATAATAGTAATTTTGAAAATATGAACATTAAGCAACTTTACACCAACTGTTTGGCACAAGGCGCCTATTACATTTCCAATAATGGAGAAGCGGTGATTATTGATCCTTTGAGGGAAACACAACCTTATCTTGACCTCTTAAAACAAAATAACGACACGCTTAAATACATTTTCGAAACGCATTTTCACGCTGATTTTGTAAGTGGCCATGTTGATTTAGCCAAAGCCACAGGTGCCACTATTGTGTTTGGACCTAATGCTCAAACCACCTATAAAAGCCACGTGGCAAAAGACAATGAAGTGTTTACCATTGGCAAATTAAAACTAACAGTACTGCACACTCCCGGGCATACACTCGAATCGAGTACGTTTCTGTTGGAAGATGAAAACAATAAAGCCCTTTGCATTTTTACCGGCGATACGCTTTTTATTGGCGATGTGGGGCGCCCTGACTTAGCCATTAAATCAGACCTCACACAGGAAGATTTGGCCGGCATGTTGTACGAGAGTTTGCGTAATAAGATAATGCCTTTGCCCGATGATGTGTTGGTGTATCCGGCGCACGGTGCGGGTTCGGCCTGTGGCAAAAACATGAGCAAGGAAACTTTTGACACCCTTGGCAACCAGAAAAAAGTAAATTACGCCCTTCGTGATATTACGAAAGAACAATTTATAAAAGAACTCACCGAAGGCATTTTGCCCGCGCCACAATACTTTGCAAAAAATGCCTCGCTTAACAAAACCGGGTACCAAAATTATTCCGAAGTGTTGGCAAAAGGCAGTAAAGCTTTGAGCGCCGCTGAGTTTGAATCAACCATGTTGCAAAAAAACGTGTTGGTGCTCGATGTAAGAAAACCACAGGAGTTCAGCGAAGGACACATTCCCGATTCACTTTATATTGGAATCGACGGACAATTTGCTCCCTGGGTGGGCACCTTAATTAAAGATTTGCAAACTCCTATTTTATTGGTAACTCCGGAGGGCCGTGAAGAGGAAACCATTATGCGCCTGTCGCGTGTGGGATATGATAATTGTGTTGGTTATTTGGATGGTGGCTTTGCTACCTGGAAAAATGCCGGCAAAAAAGTGGCGGATGTAAAAAGCATTAGTGCCGAAGAATTTTTAAATTATTACCAAGCCGGCACACACACGCTGGACGTGAGACGTCCCGGAGAATTTGAGACATGTCACTTAAAAAATGCCAATAGTAGTCCCTTGGATTTTATAAACGATTGGGTTGAACTTACCGACCACACCCGGCCCTATATGGTGCATTGCGCCGGTGGATACCGCAGCATGATTGCCATTTCGGTATTAAAAGCAAAAGGCATACATCAGGTAACCGACGTGCAGGGTGGCTTTGGCGCCATTAAATTACTCGATAAGGCCAGGCCAGAAATTGTGCTCGAAACAGCAAAAGCCTAATCAGCTTTTTTCTAGTCGTAAGTGCTGTTTAAATTTTAGTACTTTTAAGCATGTTTGAAACATTACGCCAGTTCGACCGGGCATTGCTTTTAAAAATCAATTCTCAGCACAGCCCACTGATGGATAGTGTTATGTGGACGCTCAGTCAGTCATGGCACACCTATTTGTTGGTAATTGTTTGCGGTTATCTGGTATTTAAAAAATACTCTCCAAAAAAAGCGGCTGAATTTATTTTGGGTTGCGCACTGGTGGTGGCTTGCTGCGATCTTTCTTCCAACATTACCAAACACAGTTTAAAGCGTTACCGGCCCACACACAACACTGAAATAAAAAATCAAATTCACACCGTCAATAATCACGAGGGCGGAAAATTTGGTTTCTTTTCAGCACACGCGGCCAACACGTTTGGGCTTGCCACTTTTATATTTTTGTGTATTCACTGGGTAAATAAACGCATCCGTTATTTGTTCTTCATCTATCCCGCCTTAGTAAGTTACAGCCGGATGTATCTTGGGGTACATTACCCTTCCGATATTTTTGCCGGCATGTTGGTTGGCTGCCTGTTTGGTTACTTAATTTATCTGATTGTTAACACCTATTTTTTAAAGTTTAATGCTGAAAACGTTTAATTTATTCTGTCTTATTTTTATGTCAGGGCTGGCGCTGGCTCAAATGCCCGACACCGACATCTGGTTGTTTAAACTTAAAACCGATAAATTAAAAAAAAGCACGTTGGTTGAGCCGCATAATTTAACCAACCGGCCTGGCTACGACAATCAGCCATGCTTTTCGGCGGACGGGAAACGGATTTTTTACGTGAGTGTGCGTGAGGATAATCAGGCCGATATTTATGTTTACGATATTTCTTCGAAAAAAAGTGTGGCCATTACCAAATCAAAAGTGAGTGAATATTCGCCGGTATTAAGCAGCGATGGAAAGTACCTGAATTCGGTGGTGGTGGAAGAGGACAGTGCTCAACGCATTCATTGGATTGATGTGAAAACCGGATTCCACACTAAAAAGCTGGAGATGGATTCGGTGGGGTACTACACTTTTTTAAACAGCGATACCGTAATTTATTACAAACTCACCGAACCGCATTCCTTACGCTATTTTAGTACTAAAACCAACGAAGACAAATGGTTGGGCAACTCACCGGTGCGTGCTTTTAAAGCAATTAACCGCCACACATTGATTTACGGCATTAAAGACAGCAGCACTGTTACCTATTACAAATACAACTTCTTATTGCACAAGGCCGAACGTTACTGCGATTATGCTTCGTTGAGTGAAGACGCAATATGGCACCCGCAAATGGGTTTGATAAAATCGGAAGGTACGCGCCTGCTCCGCTTTAACGAATCTACAAATAACTGGGAGCTGCTTTATGATCTGACAGTATTTGGCATTAAGAAAATTACGCGTTTTGCCTTTGATGCGGCTAATAAGCAACTGGTGGTGGTAAATAATTTGTAACATGCTTTACGAAAAAACGGATAAGGATTTTTTATTCAGTAACGATAAACAAAAGTTACAACATGGGCTTATTCATAAGTACCTGAGTGAAGAAAGCTATTGGGCCAAAGGCATTGGCATGGAACAGGTAACTGCGAGAATAGAAGGAAGTGATTGTTTTGGCATTTATAAAGGCACTGAACAAATTGGTTTTGCAAGAATGATTACCGACCGCACGAGCTTTGGATATTTGTGTGATGTGTTTATTCTGGAGCCTTTTCGCGGACAGGGGCTTTCAAAAAAATTAATGGAATTTATTGTCCGTTTTGAACCTTATCTTCATTTGCGCCGTATTTTGTTGCGAACTCACGACGCACATGGTCTCTATGCACAATTTGGCTTCAAGCCCATTGCTGATGCCGATAAACTAATGGAAATTACACCATCGGAAACACCCAAAGCGTGATTGTTTTTTGTATATACCTGCTTCTTATACTTTGGTTGATTTTTCGAAAGGGTTTGTTTGGCATTGCAGTTGATTCTGCCATAAGTAAGAAACAATTTGCCATTTTGTTTTTTCTAAAAGCTCTGGCGGTACCTGCGTTTTATTTTGTCTATAAAAAAATGTATGGTGGCATTGATCAACTGGATGCCGGAAAATTTTATCACGATGCCTCTGTAATTGGGCATTATGCATTTACCGACCCAACCGCCTATCTCAGGCTTTTGTTTGGTTTTCAAAACGATGCCGAAGGTTCGGCCGACTACGTTAATTTTTTGCAATACACACACAATTGGGACAATGGCGAATTTAAAGATTACATGTATAATGATAACCGTGTTGTTATCCGCATACACTCACTCTTTTATTTTCTCAGCTTTGGTTCTTACTTTGCACAGGCCTTGCTAAACTGTTTGCTGAGCTACATTGGCATTGTTTTTATTTATAAAAGTTTAAAGGAGTTTTTTACCGGCCGAGAAAAGTGGGTGCTACTGGTACTTTGCTTGTTTCCGGCATTGTGGTTTTACACAGGCGCTGTGCTTAAAGAAGGTATTGCCATTTTTATTATTGGATGCCAGGTATATTGTTTCAAGGCCGTGATATACAGTGGAGCTTCTGCCTTAAAAAAAGCCGTTTCCCTTCTGTTTTTTATTGGCGCATTTTTTTTAAAGCCTTACCTCTTGTTATTTAGCATGCTGTGTTTTGCCTTGTTTTTTTATCTGCATCATCATACCAAAATTAAGCGTAAGGCATTTGCCTTTTTTGGTTTTATGCTTGTCGCCTTTGCATTAGTAAATGTCGCTTCAATGCTTGTAAAACATAAAACGGTGTTTAAAGCCGTTGAAAGTCATCAGCGCGTGTTTGCCGATGTGGCCGAAGGTGGGATATTTTTAGAAAGTAATGACTTATTCATCCGCCTTAAATCCGACTTTAATCTAGTTAAAAAACATCCAACAAACGACAGTCTTTTTTCCATCCAGTTCCATGCACCCTACATGTACTGGAAAAACACCAACATGGCCGATACCCTTTATTGCACGGCTAATCTGGATACTCTGACGCAATATAAATTACGCTACCTCATTTCCCATAGCAATTCCAATTTAACTGTTGGCAATTCCGGTGATGGAGTGGCCGTTATTTTATTTCATGCACTTTATAACAGTTTGTTTTATCCCCTGTTTTATACTGCCAAAGGTCCTCTGCAATGGTTAGCCTCTTTCGAAAATCTTTTGATTCTGATTTCGCTTTTACTTATTGTGATTACTTTTTTGATTCGAAAAAAATTGGATTTACTGCCACTTGTATTTATTTTTCTTGCCCTGTTTATTTGTTTGCTCGCGGGTATTGCCACGCCCAACAGTGGTGCCATTTTCCGATACAGGAGTCCGGCTGTTATCTATATTTTATTGGCAGCCGTTTACTCGTTTCCTTACCTGATGTCAAAAAAGAAATGAGCAGTTTAGGCGTATTAAATTTTAATTGTATATTTAGTTGCTACCTGTAACGCGCATGAGTCTTTTCAGAAAAAAAAACATCGACGATATTTTAAAAAACAGTGAGGCCGAAAATCCTCATGGTTCTTTAGCCAAACATTTAGGCGTTCGCGACCTCACGGCTTTTGGTATTGCCGCCATTATTGGCGCCGGTATTTTTTCCACCATTGGTAAAGCCAGTGCCGACGGAGGCCCCGGGGTCATCTTCCTATTTATTTTTACGGCTCTGGCCTGCTCTTTTGCTGCTTTTGCCTACGCCGAATTTGCCTCCCTGATTCCGGTAAGCGGCAGTGCTTACACGTATAGCTATGTGGCCTTTGGCGAATTGTTTGCCTGGATTATTGGCTGGGCGTTAATTATGGAATACGCCATAGGCAACGTAACGGTAGCCATTTCGTGGAGCGATTATTTTACTTCCTTGGTCGAAAACGTCTCGGATTATAAGGTGGTGGAATGGCTGCGGCTGGATTATTTTACCGCAAGACACAACCACGAGCAGGTAATGGCACTTTTAATCAGCGGCGTGCCCCTCGAAAAAATAAGTGCTAACCCACAAACGGCCGGATACATGGAAGGATTTTTGGCCATTGGGTCGGCACCGAAAATCTTCGGAACCCCGATTGTGTTCGATTTCCCCGCCTTGATTATTAATGTTTTAATTACGATGTTGGTTTACCGTGGCATTAAAGAAAGCCGCAATGCCAGCAATGCTATGGTGATTGTAAAAATTGTGGTGGTGCTGCTGGTAATTTTTGTGGGTGCCTTTTATATTGATGTTAAAAACTGGGACCCATTTATGCCCAATGGAGTTAAGGGTTTGCTTAAAGGCATCAGCGCCGTGTTTTTTGCCTACATTGGCTTTGATGCCATTTCCACCACCGCCGAAGAATGCCGCAATCCACAAAAAGATTTACCAAGGGGCATTTTGTATTCGATAATTATTTGTACCGTTTTGTATGTGGCCATTGCCTTGGTAATTACCGGCATGGTAAGTTACACCGAGCTAAACGTGGGCGACCCATTGGCTTTTGTATTTGAAAAAGTAAAAAGTTTGCATTGGCTCAGTGGCATTATTGCCGTGAGTGCTGTGGTGGCCATGGCCTCGGTAATGCTGGTGTTTCAGCTCGGGCAACCGCGTATTTGGATGAGCATGAGCCGCGATGGTTTGTTACCCCCAGCATTTGCCAGAATTCACCCAAAATTTAAAACACCTTCCTTCTCCACAATTATAACGGGATTGCTGGTGGCGGTGCCTATCTTTTTTGTGGATATTAACATGGTTACCGACATTTGTTCGGCTGGTACCTTGTTTGCTTTTTGTTTGGTGTGTGGTGGTGTGCTCAAGTTGAGAATGGATCCAAATGCCCCACCTTCCAAATTTAAAACACCGTTTATTAATTCCAAATACATTATTGGCAGCTTGTTTGTATTAAGTTTTGTGCTGTTGCTCATTTACAATAAACCGGTGTTGGATTATTACATGAAATGGGAATCGTTTGAAGCTTTTTTAACTAAAATACCAGTGTATTTGTTTGTGCTTGGCTTTGCGCTGTTTGCAGTGCTGGCCTTTAAACACAATTTTTCGCTCATACCTTCTTTGGGTTTGTTGTGTTGTTTTTACATGTTGTCGCAACTGGGTTATAAAAACTGGTTGTACTTTTCGGCCTGGTTGGTGATTGGTTTAATCATTTATTTTGTTTATGGCCGAAGCCACAGTAAATTAGCACCTTTAAAGCAGTAGTTATGTTAG
Organism: Bacteroidia bacterium; assembly: GCA_020846335.1. Taxonomy (GTDB): domain Bacteria; phylum Bacteroidota; class Bacteroidia; order B-17B0; family Aurantibacillaceae; genus Aurantibacillus. The sequence goes on along the minus strand of JADLED010000138.1, from coordinate 2,434 downwards.
TTTTTATTACCGGAGCAACTTCCGGAATTGGAAAAAGCACCGCGGAAATTTTCGCCAAAAATGGTCATCACCTTATTATTACCGGACGCAGAGAAGAACGCCTGGCGCTTTTAAAAAAAGAAATTGAAGCAAATTATAATGTAACAGTTAGTACACTTTGCTTTGACATCCGTAACCGGCAGGAAGTTGAAAAAGCCATTTCTTCTTTAAACGAAAACAACAGGGCTATTGATGTGTTGGTAAACAATGCCGGACTGGCTGCGGGTTTGGCGCCTTTGCAAAACGGGGAGGTTGACCATTGGGAACGCATGATTGACACTAATGTAAAAGGTCTGCTTTACATTACCCGCATTGTTTCTAATATGATGATTGAAAGTGGCAAAGGCCACATTATTAATATTGGTTCTATTGCCGGCAAGGAAGTTTATGCCAATGGCAATGTGTATTGCGCCACCAAACACGCTGTGGATGCACTTAACAGAGGCATGCGTATTGATTTACTGCCGCATAACATTAAAGTGAGTGCCGTTAACCCAGGTATGGTGGAAACCGAATTCAGCATTGTGCGGTTTGACGGCGACGAAGACCGCGCCAAAAAAGTGTACATGGGCATGCAACCCCTGAGCCCCGAAGACATTGCCGAAACTGTTTATTGGGTGGCCAACCGACCAGCGCATGTAAATATTAACGATGTGATTATAATGCCCAGTGTGCAGGCCAGTGCCACCAATGTGATTCGCAAGTAAAGCATGTTAAAAACCAAACATAGTTCACTGTATTTTGTTTGTGTTCTTGTTTTGTTATTTTATTCACTTAATGGCATCGCATTATCTAAACCAAAGGCTTCCAAAGGCATCAAGTTCACAATTGGTCCTGTACTAAGCTTATACAGTATTAATAAAAACCATGCGGCACAGGCCAATCAAAAAGCTTCTTTTATTGCAGGTATTAAAAAAGAATGGCGGCTGGACAAAGAACACCGTTCATTTTTTATCAGTGGCGTTGACTATTTTTTTCACGGATTAAACTTCCGCTCCTATTATTTTAAGCCCGATACTTTAAAAATTTACGACAAGTATTTTGCCTATGATTACTCGCTGTACATACACGAATTGCATTTGCCGTTTCAGTTTAAGTACCTGTTTAAGAGAAAAGATAATCGTATTTATAGTTCTTATCTTCAGTTGGGTTACCATTTACGGTATTTGCTCACAAGCGATTTAAGGGTAACTCTCAACGGCGAAAAGGTAAAATACGATTCGCCGGTAATGAGTTTTAAAAACCCCTTAATCAGCAAGCGTGTTAATCCTTTTGTGAGTGTTAGTTACGGATGGCAAAAAAACAGCATCGGCTCGGTAAAAGGTAATTTGTTTGTTGAGGTAAATTTAAAATACGGTTTCTCGCCCTACTCTTTTGATAAACCTTATGCTGCAAGTTCGCTTTACATTAATGGCAGCCACCTCACCTTTTTGGTTGGCTTTAAGTTGTAGCAATATGGGGCCTTCACATAATTATTGACAGAGTTCGTTTTTAATCGCACATTAAAAGGTGTTTATAGTTTAAATGCCCCATTCTTTTAAAGCAGGGTTAAAATTATGCTCAGAAAAAAAACAAAAAAGTCCCTCAATTTTGTTAGAGAATCTCTTTCTCGTCGGGTTGGCTATCACGCTCTGATGTGAGAACTAATGACTCTGCCCTAAATACGAATGTTTACGTGGTTTTAAACCTCCACTAAATTACATTTTGCCTCGTTCTAATAAAATAACTTACCCCGGTACTTTACCCCAACACCACCCCTGTTTACTTTTAATCTATACCTTAAAAAAAGCAACAGATTTTATTTAAACTAAAGTCGATTCATATCCTTTCTTATGGCCTTTCACTATTCATGTATTAAAAACACAATAAACAACTTACTCTCCCAGAAAATCAAAAATAATTTTTTTAAATTGTTTGATTGGATTGCTTCCAACCATTTCTAATTTATTTCCTGTTCTTTCATTTGTGAATTGACTAATATCCTGCCATGCTCTATCTAAAGCTCCTTCTTAATTATCTGAATAATTTTAGATATTGTTCGAAAGCAAAAACCCTGTTTCTTTTAAAACCAGTTAATTCCACTAATATTTCCAGTCGCACCAAATCAATTAACAGCCTCGAAATAGTAGGTATACTCACATTAATAGCAGTTGCTATACTTTGCATATCGGTAATAGGTTGACTATATAAATAATGCAGCACATTTTTTGCAAGTAGTTGCTTTTTTCCCAGAGTAATAATTTTTGTTTCTACACTTGATCTTAATGCAATAATTTCTTTAAATGTTTGAATAGAACTTTCAGCCGTTACCCTTACCCCTTCCAAAAAGAATTTAAGCCATTGCACCAAGTCATGTTTTGTTCTTACTACCGTTAGATTGTCATAATAATGTTCT
>JADLED010000137.1 GCA_020846335.1 Bacteroidia bacterium | reverse complement strand
TTCGCGAAAAATTAAACGGCTCAACCACCCCCGAAGAACGCAAAGAACTGAGAGATAAGGCAAAGGCCAACAACGAAAAGTTTAACACCACCGTTAATACTTTTTTAACCCCCGAACAAAAAACCAAATTCGATGCCATGAAAAAGGCGAAAATGGACAAAATGGGAATGCCCAAAGGACCTAAAAAGCCTGCTGAAGTAAAGGACGAAGAAGTGAAACAGTTATTGGAAGATTAAAAAGAGCCCCGCAAAAGCGGGGTTTTTTATTTAATGGCTGCTTGTGCCTGAGCCACATTATTTTTAGAGTTGCCAATAAAAATCTGATTATCAAAAATAATTACCGGACGTTTTAAAAAAGTATATTCCTGTAAAATCAGTTTTTTATATTCCGCTTCGGTAGAGGGTTTTGGGTCAAGCGTTTTGTATTTTAAAGCCACGCGGCTAAACAAAGCTTCGTAAGAACCTGCCAGTTTTTTCATCTCATCCAGTTGTTCTTTGCTAATACTTTCGGTCTTTATATCCTGTAAAATAAATTTCTTTTCTTCCAGTTTTAACTCATCCATAATTCTTGCACAGGTGCTGCAGGTGGCCAGGTAATATATTTTTTTCATTGTATGTTTAATTTGTTCAAACATAATTAATGTGAGTGGATTAATGTGCCAGCCTTTTTAAATTTTTGTGAAATGTTTTGCCACTAATTAAAAGCAGATCATTTGCCTGCATTTTATGTTTAATTCTAGGGCCGTTAAGAGTGTAAATTTAAAAAGTTGATGTGCGAAGTTGCATTTATTGATGTTTTTGAACGGATACCAAACCTGCCAAAACAAAGCTTGTGCTTTTAGCTACACTGTTAATTTTAAGCCACAACTTCTAAAAAAAAGTTTTAAAATCTGTTTGCTTAATTAAATAAGTATGACTTGCTTTGTGGCCGGAAATTGCTCTGCTATACATTACCTGACATCTATCATTTTGCTTTAAACCCTTTGATTTTGCTATGCCTTCGGGCACAATGACTTATTTGGCAAACACAAATTCGGAGCAGATGTAAATGCGGGACATTTAACTTAATACCTTTGAAGTAGCAATTGTTTATGAATGTGAAAACAGGCATTAAAATAAGCACTTGGTTGTTAGTTGCGATTGGCCTTTTGCCTTCGCTGCCACATTATTCGCAAAATTTCGATTCTTTGCAGTTGGCTTACAAATCGTTACCAGAAAGTAAAAAAAACAATGCCGGAGATACAACGGCATCTCACCTTCTGTATAAAATGATTTTAATCTATCCGTTAGATAGTCAGATGGGCGAGTTCTCGGCGCCATTAAAAAAAATGGCCGAAAAAAACATGAAACTGCTACCGGCAAACCATCCTTTGCAAAAAGTTTACAAAAAATATTTAGCATACGCCTTCAACGATTTAGGCATCTATTACCGCGAACAAGCTCAAACATTAAAGGCCATAGAATGCATGTATCAGGGTTTAGGCCTTTTTCAGGAATTGGGACAAACACAGGAACTTGGAGAAATATATAACAACATTGCCACCGTTTATTACGATGTGGGTGATGAAGACAAAGCCTTGGAATATTACATGAACAGCTATAACCTTTTTAAAAACACCACCGAAATAAGTAATTTAGAACAAGTGCTGGCCAATGTAGCGTATCTCAACTTTACAAAAACCAGTTACGACACCGCACTTAAATATTACAACATTGGACTTACAATAGCCGAAAAACACGAGGATAAAAAATTTATTGCCGAGTACTTTAACGGCAAAGCCTTGGTTTATGCCCATACGTCGAAATACAGCGAAGCACAGGCACTGTTTCAAAAAAGTTTAAATATACGCCGTGAAATTCAGGATGTAAAGGGAATAGCAGTTACACTCAACAACTTAGGCGATTGCTACTTCAGACAAAAGGAATTTAAGAAGGCACTTGAATTTTCGTCGCAATCGCTGGAGATGAGTCGTTCGCTTAACAGTTTTGAACGTATGCGACAAGCTGCCTTTACATTAAAAAACATTTACGAAGGCATAGGCAATTACCAACAAGCGTTGAAAATGTACGAGTTATACATTCAAATACGCGACAGCACCAACAACTTAAACACAAAAAAGGAAGCCCTGAAAAAGCAATTGCAATACGATTACGAAAAAAAAGAAATTTTACTCAAGGATGAACAGTTGCGGTTGACTAAGCTTTACGAACAAAAACAAAGGTATTATGTGGTGCTTTCAATTGGCAGCGTTTTGCTTTTAATCATTGTGTTTTTTTCGGTTTATTTCAGAAATAAATTTAAAAAGGAAAAGGAAAGTAAGAATTTGCAGATAGTGATGAAAGAACGCCTTAGTCAGGAAATAATGGAAAAAGAAAGCATTGCCAATTCGTTTATACGCATACAGGAAGAAGAACGGGAAAAGCTGGCAGCAGAGCTACACGATGGCGTTAATCAATTGTTATTTGCTGCCAAAATGCAATTGCAGGCCGCAAAAAGCACCAGCGAACCTATGCACCGCGATGCCGTGAAACTGGTTGAAACTGCCATTCAGGAAATCCGAAGCATTGCTGGTAATCAAGGTTCTTTTTTACTCACAAACAAATCACTCAACGATGCACTCACCGACCTGTCGCTGCAAATGGAAGGAAACAAAGAGATGGAAATAACCTTTGTAAATCACGGCCTGGATGAAGATCAACTGGAACCTGCAAAAAAAGTAAACATCCTGCGCATCATTCAGGAATTACTCAACAATGCACTCAAACACTCTGCAACAAAAAAAAGTTGCATCAGTATAAAAACAAGTTCTAACTCTGTAAAATTTTCGGTAACCGATTTTGGTAGTGGTTTTGCGAACAAGAACAATGCCACCGGAAACGGACTTAAAAATATTGGAAATAAGGTCCTCTTAATGAAAGGCCGAATGCGAATATTTACCGTGCAGCAACGCGGCACAAAAATTTATGTAGAAATACCAATTGTTTGAAAGCATGATAAAAATATTATTAGTCGAAGACCACAAACTGGTGCGGCAGGCCTGGCGCAATTTACTCATCACCAAACAAAATTTTAAAATTATTGGTGAGGCCGAAACCGGCGACGAAGCCCTGGAGTTTGTGAGAAACACCACTCCCGACATTATTTTACTAGACATTAACCTAAAAGGTGAAAACGGCAGCCGCATTATACCAACCCTGTGCAACATATTGCCACATCCAAAAATTATAATTGTGTCAATGAACTCCGAATACTCGTTTGTGAAAAGCATGTTTAAACTGGGTGTGAAAGGCTATATTACAAAAAATGCCACCATGGACGATATGCTCATTGGCATTGTGGAAGTGGCCAATGGCGGTAGCTACCTGAGTCAGGACATGAAAACATTGTTCGACCAACAATCAATTAGCGAAAACGAAAAACAATCGCTCACTGTTAAGGAAATAGAAATAGTGCGGCTCATAGCCAAAGGTTTTTCCAACAAACACATTGCCGAAAACCTGGGCATTTCAGAAAAAACAGTAGAAGGTCGAAAAACGAGCATTTACAAAAAACTCCGGATAAAAAATAATGTTGGCCTGCTCAATTACGCCAACGATAAAGGCTTTGCTTAATTCCTCTGTTTCTTTAAGCAAACTAAATAGTAAATCACTTTCACTTATTGGGGTAACCCCTAAAGGTTAAATTGCTTTTACCTTATAAATTGTATAAGCCTAGGTTTTTAATAACTTTGACTGGGGTGAATACTCATTTAAAGTTTCGGGCTTATTATTACCAAAGACCAAAATTATGAAAGAGATGGAAAGCAACAAGCAACCTGAGCTGGCGAGATAGACACACACACACCAAACTGTACCAACAAAGAGGCTTACTTTAATTGCTTTATTATGAATAAATACAACAAAAAGTTTGAGTTAACTTACGCTTCAATTACCTACAGGTCAACGGGCATTGTGCACATTCATTACCGCGACCATTTATTCACCGTTCACGAAAACCGTGAAATATTTCAACTGCTTAAAAAAGAAATGCGCGGCCACCAATGCCCAATAATGATTAGCGGCGACGGATTTTCGAACCATGACAACGAGTCGAAACAATTTTTTGCAGGGCAGGAACTGGCAGGACTTTGTTCGGCCATTGCCTTTGTGGCGCAGGGCATGCCGCAGGAACTGGTAATTAAATTTTTGCTCCGGTTTTACAAACCAAAAGTTGATTCACGCTACTTTTTAAACGAAAAGCAGGCTGATGAATGGCTCAAAAATTACATCAATAAAATTTCAGATAACGCACAACTCAGCGCTTAATAAGTGGCATTTTTTTTGAACCAACATTGGTATTAACCACCAGCACATAGGTTCCACTTTTAAGTGAAAGCACATTTATTATTGCCTTGCCCGTAAAATCATTAAAATCGGTTTCACTGTAAACCAATCGGCCAACACCGTCAAATACATCCACACGCTGAGGTTTAACACCTGTGGAAAAACCATCCATTATTAGGTATTCTCCCGCCGGGTTGGGATAAATTTTTACCGAGACATCCTTCAATAAATTTTCGTTCAAATTAAGCACTGTGTTGTTGGCCGAAAGCAGCCAGTATTCTGGATCAAATGCAATATCCGTTACTTTAAAACTTACAGGTAAGGTAAATGTTTGTCCCGACACGGTGTGATTTAGCACCACCAGCGAGTCTTTTAACGGGCCGGCAAGTTTTAATTGCACCGGCATTTCGAAAAAGGCCACGGAGTTGTGCGACTGGCTTTGGTCGAGTGTTACCGAAACAACATTGTTGGTATAGAGCCATTTAACCGTGTATTGCGGGTAGCCCTGTTTGTAAAACCATTGGTCAAAAAAGCGATCAAGGTTTTGCCCGCTGGCAAATTCAAAATGTTTTTTTAAATCGGGAGTTCGAACAAAACCAAAACTGAGCTTGCGGTCGTTGAGGTAATTTTTAAGCGATTTAAAAAATATGTCATCACCTAGTTTCCAGCGCAGCATGTGCAAAAAAATAGCACCTTTGGTGTAACTTAGGCGGTCGTCGAAAATCCGTGAGGTTTTTGTGGTATCGTCGCACCAAATAGTACCGCCGGGCTGTGCGGTCACGTTTTTAATTTTACCTACGCGCCAGCTTTTCCAAAAGGCAGGTGCATAGCGCTGTATGCAAAGGCCTTCAAAGTAAGTGGCAAAACCTTCGTTCAACCAGATATCCTCCCAACTGCCACAGGTTACATAATCGCCAAACCATTGATGGGCGGTTTCATGCGCCATCAGCGAATAGTCGAGTCCCCACACAAAACTCATGGTTTGATTTTCCATGCCACCGTTTCCGTTAAACTGTGTGAATCCATATTTTTCTTTCGCAAAAGGATAGCCAATGGTTAAACTGTCGAACAAATGAATCATGTTGCCCGTTTCGGTGGACGGATTGGTGTTGGGCGAAATACTTTCGGGATACATGTAATTTATAATGTTTACAGTGGCATTGGCGGTGCTTTTAACTTCGGTAAACACCGTGTAATTGCTTACAGCAAAAGCAACCAGGTAAGTTGCCACCGGGTAGTGGCTTTGCCAGTGATGAACGGTGTTGGTACCGTTGCTTTGCGTGCTTACCAGTAAACCGTTAGATGCCGCTTTAAAATCTTTTGGCGTTGTAATAATGATGTCTATGGAATCAATTTTATCGCTGAGGTTTTGTTTGCAGGGCCACCAGTTTTTAGAGCCAAAGGGCTGTGAGCTTGTGGCAATAACGGGCACGCCATTGTGCAACGACTGCGAAAAAGGCCCTGTGGTGCTGCCGGCAGGAACACCCTGATAATAAATAGAAATTGAATCAATTGAATTTAAAAAGGAGGTGGAGGGAAAATCAATTTTAAGCACATCGGTGCCCGGATTTAAAAAACTGATTTTGTTTTGGTGGTAGATAATTGAATCAATCTGTAATTGCGAACTCAGGTCAAATTCGATGCCGTTAAAATTTGAAATTAATGGTTTAAAATAATGTGTCACCTCGCCTTTGATATATCTCACATTAGGATCAATAGTCCAGTGGCAGCGGGCATATAAAAGGTTATAACCGGTTGTTTTTGCATCTGTGGCATTGCTTTGTTTGCCTGCTTCAAATGCTTTTTGTTCGCGCTGTGCAATTGTAGGGCTAAGCTCATAAAAGTAAGGGCTCTGTGCTTTACAAAACAGGGTGGCAAGTGTAATGAAAATAAGGAGTAAATGTTTCATTAAAAACCTTACATAAATATAGCAGATAAAAAGGGATTAGCAAATAAGGCACCAAACATTAGCAAATAAAAAGCCCCTTTTTTCCGGTTGTAAAAAAGGGGCTTTATAAACTAAACAATCTACTAATTCACCGGTCTTTCGAGGAAATCCTTGCTAATCATTTCCTCAAGAGTATAGCGTGTGCCATTTACAAACACAACAATCCAGGCGTCCACCTGACCTTTATTAATGGCCTTTTGGCGGTGCGCTTCCGCTTCGCGGATAGTATTAAATTGCTTTTGGGTAAAACGCGTAATGCCATCGGGATAATCGGCTATTGCAACTTTACCAAGTGGTTTCAGGTTGGGGTATTTAAAGTTTTCGGGTTTTCTGTAAGCCCCTATCTGCACACTAAATACCACGTTTTGATTACAGTAATCGCCAATAAGCTGAAGCATTTCGGCATAAACAGAAATGGTGTTCAATGATTTACCTTTAATGCTGGCGAGGTCGGGTAATTGGGTGTTGCAGGGTTCGTTTTTAACCACCACTTCCTCTGCTTTTTCTTTCGCAGCTTTTATTTCGGCTTCCTTCTTTTTCTTTTCTTCTTTTGCTATAGCCAATGCCTGTTTAATACTGTCTTTACGCGCTGCTTTTATTTTTGCCAGTTCAAGTTTGGTGTCTTTTTTAGGAGGTGTTACAACAGCCACTGTTGGTGTAGTGATAACTTCTTCTTTTTTGGGATCGGTTTTAGGACTTACAGTTGGTGTTACTGCAACGGTTTCTATTTTAGGATCAACTTTAGGTGTGTTTACCACAGCCACCGTGGCAGGAGCAGCTACAAAGCGTTTCACGGTATCAATTTTAACTTCGGATGGATTGCTCTCGGCAAAAACTTTGGAGTATAACCAGTAGTCGCGGTTTCTCTCCACATAACTGTTCATCGTTTCCAAATCCAGCTCTTCTTCAAAGGGCTCGTAACCTTCGGCTGAAATTTTTAGTTTATAAACCGAACCTGGTTTAAAGGTAAGTAGGTATTTACCACTTGTTTTGTTGGTATAAAATGGACCAAGCACTTCGCCACCCAAGGATTTTACCACATCAATTTTTGCTTCAATGGGTTTGTTGTTGCCATACACCACGCCTTTAAACAAGCCCACAATTAATTTTTCGCCAATAATACCAGGCGTTACCATGTAAATGTCCTGACCGCCTTTGGCATCGGCAGTAGCCCTGTCGGAGCTAAAGTAACCTTTGTCGCCTTTCGAATTTAATACATAGTAACGGTCGTCTTCGGTGGTATTTAAGGGTATGCCCATGTTTACCGGATCCATCCAATTGTCACCAATTTTAGAGCTGTACATAATATCATATCCACCAATACTTGAATGACCTTTAGAGCTAAAGAAAAGGGTTACACCATCGGGATGTATAAATGGTGCGTCGTCATCGAGTGGGGTATTAATTTTTGGTCCCATATTTACCGGCGGACCCCAATCGCCGTTTACCAATTCACTCATCCAGATATCGCGACCTCCAAATCCACCGGTTGGGCGCTCACTGGCAAAATAAAGGTATTTTCCATCGGCCGAAATAGAGCAGGAGCCTTCCCAATAATCGGCACTATTTACATTGGAATTAAGAGGTTCGGGCTTTGTAAATTCGGTTCCGTTAAATTTACTTACAAAAATATCCCCTTCATTTTCGTTATTACTTAAAAAGGTAAAAAGGGTAAGGCCGTCGGGCGAAAGGGCAATGGCCGCGTCGTTGGCTTTGGTGTTAAGAGTGGTAATTGGTGTTGGTACTTTCCAGGTGGAGTCGGCATTTTTCATACTCATATAAATGTCCGAAAGGTAAGTGCCATCCTGGTCGGGTTCTAATGCAGCATTTAGTTTTCCACCCATACTTTTTCTACCAACATAAGTAAATATCATCATCGATTCGTCGGCTGTAATAATAGGCACACCTTCTATTTCGCGTGTATTAATTGGCGAACCAATGTTTGTAACCCCTGAGTTTAAACGGTTTTGCATCATTATTTTTCCGTTTTCGCAATTGCTTAAAATAATTCTGGCATCATCGAGGGTTGATTTATCGTCTTTCTTTTTGCTGGGAATTAGTTCGGTAATTAAAGGTTGTAAAATGGTAATGGCGTCATCAAACATATAATTGGCGTGATAGGCGCGTGCCAAATAGTAACGCGATTCGCGTGATTTATCTTTTTCGGCAATTTCTTTAAAAATGGCGATGGCCTTTTCCTTTTTTTCAGGATAGCTCAAAGCACAGATACCCAGTTTAAAATGGTAATCGGTTTCTTTTGGATAGCGGGCATGCAGCTTGTCAAAGGCATCGTAGGCCTTCGCGAAATCAAAATTATTCAGGTAATCATAAGCCTGATCTTCTAGCGCGCTTTTAGACTGTGCGTTGAGGTGCCAGTTAAAAAAGAGCGTTAGGCAGAGGCTTAATA
>JADLED010000136.1 GCA_020846335.1 Bacteroidia bacterium | reverse complement strand
CCATGTACAAGGCCACTCTTGGCACAGCCGATGATATTAAAGCGGCATCGTTATTGCGTGTGGAAGACCGCTGCAAATTCACTAAAAACAATTGGATGGTTTCGGTGGGATACGAAAAACGCCGTGGTTATCGCCGCCTTCAGGGTTTTTATGGCGGTGAATTTGGTTTCGGAAATACCGGCGCCAGCACCAGTGTGGTTTATGGCAACGCCTTTTCAGGGCAATACCCGGTAAGTTACACAAGCGATTTTAATACCTCAACGGTGGCCGTGCAACAACCAACAGTTAATGGAAGGGTTGAGCGGGTACTTAGTACGAGTAGTCGTGGTGGCATACGATTGGGCTTGCGGGGTTTTGTTGGAATTGAATATTTTATTTTTACAAAAATTTCGATTGCCGCCGAATATGGATGGGCTTATTCTATTACTACGCAAAGAGCCGCCAAATCTACCCGTCAGGTTTATAACAACGGCCAAAATGGACCGGAGGTTTTTGACGAAACCGTTAATAACGATTCGCGCGAAGTATTAAAGGGCTTTTCGGTAGATAACAACAGCGGCTCGGTGTTTTCGATGAACAATACCTTAAACGGCAACACCGCACTGAGCGGAGGTGCCGGTGCCCTTACGCTTCACTTTTATTTTTAATTGTAAAACTCAAGTTTAATCAATCAAAATTTATACCATGAAAAAATCAATATTTACCATTTGTATTTTAAGTTTGTTTTTTGCCTGTAAGAAAAAAACAACACCCGAGTTTGTTGCCACCGATGCAACCGGCAACTGCCTTTTAAAAGGAAATGTGAGTAAAAATGTAATCACACCAAACGGAAGCGGTGGTTGGAACAACAACACAAAAATTGCCGCCGCCAATGTAAACGTTTCAGTTAAGGTGGATAAAAATTCGCTCTACCCCAACTCTACCGCTCAGGGTGCCGATGTTTACAATGCCACCACCGACAACAACGGAAATTACAGCATTGTGGTAAAAGCCAATGCCACGGGAGTTAACGCTCAAATTACCATTGATGGGTTTACTGCTACTTTAGATACTGTTTTGAGTAGCGGAACAAAAACCGGATTAAATGCCAGCTACACAGGTCTTACTCAAAGCCGCACATTAATGATGGGACAAAATACACAATTGGATTACAGTTTTTTTGGAGTTCCTGTGAATTCAAACACCAACTCGAATATTAAAATTGGTAATGCCACGGTAACCGGTTCGGTGGGTGTTAGCTATATTAAACAGGTTGCAACGGGTACATTAATTACCTTAACCACAACCAATGTGCCGGTTCAGGGCCGTACGGTGTATCTAAGCTTTAGCAACGATCCAAATACTCAGGCCACGCGTTTATATACCACCACCACCAATTCTATTGGTTATTATTCGTTTAACATTAGCACTGTTGCAGCCAATACGCCGGGCTTTAATTTACAAAATGCCCAAATCTGGATTACCGATTACGCCGCAACCCGCGATACCCTTAAATTAAACAATACCGTTGTTACAGGACGTGAAGGCGTTTTCCAGGGACAAAGCCTCAATCAAAACAGTATTTTTAATGATGAAATTCGTAATGCCAATCACTTTAATTATTCGGGCTTTACACCAAATTAATAGCCCCCTCATGCAATTGCAAAAGTTCAGGTCTTGTCAAGTGGCCTGAACTTTTTTTTGAAATTAGTGGTACTTACTTAAAATCCCAAACGAAAAAGGTGTCCATAAACAGGCTTTCATTCCGGCATCTTTAAGTGCCGAATTTGCCCAGGTATTGCAGGTGTTAAACAGACCATAAGTGCCATTGGCTTCGTAAAAACAATCGTTAGTGTTATAGCAAGCCCCTTGAATTATTATTGGAGCCGTATTGTTATCGCACTTAAAACTTTTGTTTATGGTGTTGAGTAAATTCATGTAGGTTTCGGAGTTCACCAACAAACGAACACAGTTTTTATTTTCTTTTAGTTGCGTGTAAAAAGTTACGTGCATGGCCGATGAACTCCGGTAAAAAATTGCATCAAAGGCCGTTGAAAATTTTAAATCTCCCCAGGTTTTGGTGTTGAGGTAAAAACCTTTATCGCCCCAACCATAGGCCACAAAATGGCAAGTGGTATCTGCACCTTTGGTAAAGAGCGGATTCACCAATACTTCTGCTCCTGTGCTTAACGGTTTAAGAGGCAACACAATGTCGGTGTGCACCCCGTTACTTAATAAATACACAGTTATGCCCTTACCGGTTGGTTCGGGCTTAAAACTGTTGTTAACAGAAATGAAGGTAAACAGCAGAGCCACTAAAAAATACATCACAGGCAGGACTAATAAACCCAGTAATAGTTTCAATATCCGCTTAACCAACTTTTTTGGCATTGTGTTTACACTTAGTATTCTACATTACGGCAAAAAAAAAACCCCTTGTTCAGGAGTCTTTTCTTTAAATAAGAAAGAATTAATTCGATTTAATTACTTTAATAATTTTTGATTGATTGGCCGAATTGGTTACGCGTAGCATGTAATTGCCTACCGGCTGATTACCCAAATCTACAGTAGTTTCTTCGGTGTTAGATTCAAAAGTCAAAACAGTTTCGCCCAACACATTAAATACGGTAAGCGTGTTTTTTCCTTCAAGTCCTTTTACGGTGGTTTTTCCGTTTACAACCGGATTAGGGAAAGTTACCAATGCCTCGCCAAAACCTGCATTGTCAGGAATACCTGTACAGTTTTGCAAACTAAGTGTAACAACCGCCTGATTGGATTTACATCCACTGGCAGGATCGGTGGCAGTAACGGTATAATTAATTAAACCTTGAATTGCAGTAATTGATGGCGTCACAATAATTGCTGGTGCTGTAACGGTAGCAGAAATACCCGGTACCCAGTTATAAGTTAAACCATTTACTCCGGTTGCCATTAAGGTAACCTGTTCTCTTTGTTCGGCAATAACCCCTTTGTTGTTACACATAACGGTGCGAGAGGCATCGGCAGTGATGTAGGTATTGCTGTAAGAAAGCATGGCCTGCATACCAACATAACCCATTTGGTTTTGCGGATTGCCAATTGAACCACCTGCAACGGGGGCTGTGTAATATAAATTCAGATTGGTAGTGGCCGGAACACCCGCTGTGGCAAAAGGATAACAGCCGGTGCTGAGTTGGGCAATTCCATAATAGTAGGTTGAGCCAGCACTTAGTAATTCGGGAATAGCAAAATTAAGATTCACAAAAGTACCGTAGTTGGCTGCCGATAAAAATACCGTATTGGTCATGGCAATTAAAGATCCACCGGCATCTAACAAGGCGCCACACACCGAATAACTGGCTTGTGGTTGTTGTGATGGTGCAAATTTAATTCCGCTGATACTGCAGGTGGCGGGGGCAGCAAAACCTGTTGCTAAAATAGCCTGACTGCCATAACCGTAGTTTCCTGTTGAATAGGTAGCAGCTGTAATAGGTGGATTATTGCTGTAATCGCCGCAAGTTACAGATTGAGTAAGTCCCCAACTATTATTTACGGTATATTGGTCTGATGGTACAGTTACAAAAATGGTGTTGCTTCCATTAGCGGTAGGAATAAATGAATTAAAACTCACGTTAACTGTTCCACCCGGTCCAATAATAGGCACTACCTGTGTGGTGGCATGTGAGTTGGCTCCTGTTATGTTTAAATTAACAGTAAGGTTATTAATGGCATTGGCGCTGTTGTTGCGAACCAAAGCAGTAATTGGATGGGCGGCGCCAATAAGTTTAGAAACCAAACCCGGGCGTTTTAAACCTAAAATTCCAATTTCATTAGTAGCTGTGTTAGTGGCATTAAAACGCATAACAGGGCGGGTTTGTTCGGTTACCAGTGTGGTTGGCGCCGGACCTGCAGCCGGTGCATCGGCGTGAGCTCCACCCACCGCTAAATCGGAATTACCCAGATAACGGGCAAATACTGTGGAGTTAGGTGCGGCACAATAGTAATCAAAAGCCACATAAATACCTCCACCGGTATAATTAAAATTATTGGTGAGGTTGTAGTTTACGGTGGCTGTTGAGTTTTGTGAACCAGTTGGCAAAGTAAAAATACCGGTGTAATTGGTTGACATTGGTGCTATGGCAGTAGGGTAATTAGTACCCTTGTTGTAAGTAGCATCCGTAGTGTTTTCGAGGTATAAGGTAAATTGGCCAACAACCGCCGTACTGGCCGGGCGGTAAAAATCAAAACCAAAGCTGGTAATAACGCTGTTGGTTAAAGCCATGCGTTGCAAATCGGCCTGTGTGATGAGGTAACAAGCCCTGTAATAAGATACTGTTGAGGTGCCGTTTGCACCAATAAAGGCGCTGAACGAGCCGCCATCGTATTCTGGTGCTTCTACAGATACTACAGCCTGCCCAAAAAAGGAAGTCGCAAATCCGATAATGGAAAGTAAACTTAATGTAATTTTTTTCATAGAATATGTCGTTAGATTTATACCAAATATATGCAAAAAACCACTTCGCTGTAGGTCATTTTTACAGGTGGCAAAAAAATCCCCCTAATTGGTGGAAATAAAAAAACCGGCTCTTTTGGAGCCGGTTTTTTTAATCAAGGGATTATAATTAATTTTTAGAAATTACTTTAATCATTTTAAAAGCATCGCCATTACTTACTTTAACCATGTAGTTTCCGGCAGCTTCGTTTGAAAGGTCAATTTCAACTGAAGAATCGCTGCTGGTTGAAGTAGAAATAGCCTGACCCAATACATTGTAAACAGTAATGGTGTTGGTTCCTTCTAAACCAGCAATGGTTACTTTACCATCTACACTTGGATTAGGGAATGAACTGATTTCAGCACCATAAGTAGCATTGTTATCTAAACCTGTACAGTTAGATACGCTGAAAGTGATGCTGGCTTTGTTGGTTTTACAACCATTAGTAGCAGTACCTACAACTGAATATGGAATAACACCAATGGCAGTAAAGTTAGTAGTAACTGTAGAAGTACTTGCATTTGGAGTCCATGTATAGCTGTTAGCTCCAGAAGCAGTTAATAACCATTTGTCGGCTTTACAAATATTTGTTTTTGTTGTAGCAGCAGTTAAACTGATTGCATTCGAAATAATTGAGGCA
Source organism: Bacteroidia bacterium (assembly GCA_020846335.1). Taxonomy (GTDB): domain Bacteria; phylum Bacteroidota; class Bacteroidia; order B-17B0; family Aurantibacillaceae; genus Aurantibacillus. The sequence continues at coordinate 15,544 of JADLED010000136.1, read as the reverse complement.
GAAACACCCACAAAATCAAGATCAGACTGAACCGGAGCACCACCGTTTAATGGAATTCTGTAGTGACCTAAAATAGTTGAACCGGCAGGTGAGAATCCAAATGGACCATTGGTAGTTGAAGGACAAGCCAAACCAAAATAATAAGTAGTGTTAGGAGTCAAAGCCACTGGAGAAGTAAAGGCAAATGGATAGTGAGAATCCATATTAGCAGCCGTTAAAGTTACCGGATTTCCCTGATTAAGAACTGATCCACTGGCGTCGCAAAGTACAGGATAAACACTGTTTCCGGCATTACCTGCGTTAGTGAATGAAGGAACCACAAAGTTTACAGATACCAATGAAGTAGTGTTAGGCCCTGTTGTGTATTTGAAAGCCATAATGCCACCACTTGAACCTGATACCCAGGCATTGTTTGTAAATGCAGTTGCATTTGCTACCGGAGTAATAGCAATTTCACTACAAGATACATTTTGTGTATATGTACCAGAAGCATTATTAGAATTTACCTGATCGGTATATAAGTTTACAGCAATTAAGTTTGAACCATTGTTATTTGAAACAAAACCATTAAAGGTCATTGTTTGAATGCTGCCAGCAGGTACTGCTGTTAATGTTTTAGTATCTACAAAAGTATTTGCACCTGTTACGGCTAAACCACCTGCAATGTTGATAGCAACATTACTGTTGTTACGAACCTGAACAGTTACCACTTGTGATAATCCATCTAACTTGCTGATTTGTCCCATTGGTTGAAATCCTACAATGCTGGCATCATTAGTTGCTGAATTGGCCGCTCTAAAGTTAAAAGCAGGACGGAAAGCAGTTAATGATAATGTAGTTGGAGCCGGACCAGTTGCGTTGGCAATACCCCTTGCACCACCGGTAGTTGATAAACCGGTAGTATTACACTGAGCACGTGCCCATTGTGTAGAGGCTGCGGCAGGTGCATACCACTCAAAAGCCACATAAACTCCACCACCACCATAATTGAAAGGTGTGGTTAAAGGAACAGAAACTGAAGTAAAGCCATTTGCAACAGGAAGGTTATAAGTACCGGTATAGTGCGTTGTCATACCTGTTAAACAAGCAGGCCATGCAGTTCCTTTATTATAGGCCACATCTGCTGTATTTTCTAACGATACAGTTACCTGACCGGCAGTTGCGATATTCACCCCCTGAGTATAGTCAACACCAAAATTCGTTACTACACTGTTGGTTAAAAGCATATTTGTCATTTCTGATTGCAGAATTAACCAACAAGCTCTGTGATAAACAGCATCGGTAGAACCGCTTGGCGTGCTTAAAGAAGAATTGGAACCATCATACTGAGGCGCCTGAATGGTAGTGTTGACCTGAGCAAATCCTGAGCCAATAGTAGCCAAGGCTGCAATTAAAGAAAGGGTAATTTTTTTCATGTTTTGAGTAGATTAGTTTTTATATAATCTCAAAGATATTAAAAAGATTGTTACAGTTCCAAAATTATTTTTGCTTTTTTTATAAGCTGATTTTTATCACCCGTTACGGGGTATTTTTAACATTTTAAACCGAATTGGGATAACCGGTTAATCCCCTGTTTAAAGTTAAACTATATTTGTGTGAATGAACGGCACCATTTGATTTGCCAAATACCACTGCTAAATTAATAAAAGCCTGTTTATTATTTTTTTACGTTCAACAATGCATCAAATTTTTAAAATTTATTTATGAAATTGCCATGTTTACAAAACACAAATAATTCAGACTATTTTGGCCATTCCATCCAACAATTAAAGAACAAATAATTTAGACACATGAAAAAACTACTCATTCCCGCACTGTTTTTATCGGCCCTCCTTTCGCAGGCGCAAGACAAACGACCCGACAACTGGTTTAACCTTGACCCAGCAAACGATAAAGTAAATGGCGTTAGCACCGAAAGAACCTACAAAGAACTATTAAAAGATAAAAAATCAACCACCATAATAGTGGGTGTGCTCGATAGCGGGGTGGATTTTGACCACGAAGACCTTAAAAGTGTGATGTGGACCAACCCGGGCGAAATTGCCGGAAATGGCATCGACGACGATAAAAATGGTTACATCGACGATATTCATGGCTGGAACTTTATTGGTGGTAAAGACGGCAAAAACGTGTCGGACGATAACCTTGAAATGACACGTATTATTCGCAAACTAAAGCCTAAATACGAAGGTAAAACGGCTGCCGACTTTAAAACAAAAGAAGAGAAAAAAGAACTGGAACTTTATTTGGCCGTTAAAAACGACTTTAACAAAACCAAAGAAAATTTTCAGGGCGGATATAACCAACTTAAATTTTTTGTGGAAGGTTTTGAAGGCATCGCAAAAAAAATTAAAGCCGAACAAAATGTTGAAAAAGTAAAGCAGGCCGAAATTGAAAAGTTTGCACCAACCGATAAAAACGACATTAAAATGAAAACCATTGCTGCTTCGATGCTCAAAAAATCGGAAGGTGATTTGGATGAAATTATTGACATGTATAAAGAGTATTTTTTACAATACAAATCAATGGTGGAATGTGGTCTTAATACTGATTTTGATCCCCGCAACATTGTAGGCGACGATTACAACAATTCAAACGAAAAGTATTACGGCAATGCCGATTGCAATGGCCCTGCCAGTTTGCACGGCACACACGTGGCCGGTATTATTGCCGCCGCGCGCAACAATGGCGTGGGAATGGATGGTGTGGCCGCCGATGTAAAAATTATGGCCGTGCGCTGTGTGCCAAGTGGCGATGAGCGTGACAAGGATGTGGCCAATGCCATTCGTTATGCGGTGGATAACGGTGCAAAAATTTTAAACATGAGCTTCGGAAAAAAATACAGTTGGGATAAAAAAGTGGTGGACGACGCCGTAAAATATGCCGAAAGCAAAGGGGTATTATTAATTCATGCAGCTGGCAACGACAATCTGGACATTGATGATGTGACCCACTACCCTTGCAAAAAATATGAAAACAAAAAAGAGGCCACTAATTTTATGACCATTGGCGCACTTAGCTGGAAAGCCGATACCAAGGTGGTGGCACCTTTCTCTAACTACGGTAAAAAAAATGTGGATTTATTTTCGCCCGGTGTGGACATTTATTCTACCACACCAAAAAACACTTACAAAGACGAAAGTGGCACCAGCATGGCTGCTCCAGTGGCAGCAGGCGTGGCAGCAGTTTTAAAATCGTATTACCCAAACCTAACGCCAGAACAATTAAAAAAGATTTTGATGAAAAGCAGTTTAAAAACTTACAAAGGCACCAAGGTAATTAAACCCGGCACCAAAGACGAGATGATTAAGTTTGATAAATTGAGTAAAAGTGCCGGCATTATTAATTTGTACGAAGCCATTAAAATGGCCGATAAATTTACCAAACTAAAAACCTGATTTGTTATAAAATCAGGTTTTACAAAAAAAACATTATTGAGATTATACCGCCTCTGCCTTGAGCTTTTGAGCAGTTTCTAAATGCCCATTAGCCGCTGTGCTGGCGCGTTGAGCATAGTCGAAACGTGCACTCGCCGAGGTGGTATAACAATGGGGACTATAAAAAACTACTTCACCTTTAATTGCAACAAGTTCTGACCATTCATAAAACCTTCAAGGGCATCGCCAATGTGCACCTGCCCTACTCCTTCGGGTGTTCCGGTATAAATAAGGTCGCCAACCTTTAAGGTTACAAATTGCGACACATAGGCAATTACCTTATCAAACGAAAAAATTAAATCTTTGGAGCTACCCATTTGGCGGGTTTCGCCGTTTATCTTCAGTTCAAAAGCGATGTTGTTTAAATCCAGTTCGCTTTTCTTCACAAATTTACCAATGGGAGCGCTGTTGTCAAAAGCTTTGGCTTTTTCCCAGGGCAATCCCTTTTCTTTGCATTTGGCCTGAATGTCGCGGGCCGTAAAGTCAATGCCCAAACCAATTTCTTCGTAATATTTGTGGGCAAATTGTTCTTCAATGTGTTTACCCGCTTTGCTGATTTTTAATACCAGTTCGATTTCGTGATGCAAATCCTTAGTAAAATCGGGTAAATAAAAATCCTCTTCCTTTAATAAAGCGGTATCGGGCTTCATAAAAAACACGGGTTCTTTGGGCAATTCGGCCTTCATTTCTTTGGCGTGTTCGGCGTAATTGCGCCCAATGCAGATAATTTTCATGTCAGCAAATTTGAACCAAATAAACTGAATTTACAAGCTGCCTTATTCAACAATCAGCTTAACTGTGCCCTTGCCCTTTTGATTGGAAACGTGACCAAAATAAAGTCCCTTGCCAAAACTTTTCAGGTCAATACTATTATCACCCTTAATCAGTTTTTTTTCTAAAATTAATGCGCCTAACATGTTATAAATTTTAATACCCATTTCCGATTCGGTTTGAATGGTGAAAGCGCTTGTGGTACTTGGATTTGGAAACACGTTTACTTGTGAAATTATGTTGTTTTCGTTTATATCCGCACATGTTGACACTACTTTTATTGAGAAAACTTCCGACTTTTGATCCAAACCACCACAGGTACTATTTGCCAAAACCTGCAGTGTGACTGTGAATACCGAACTGTTTGTTGTTAACGAAATAGTGTTTGTAGAAGAAGTGCCAATCCAACCCGAAGGCGTAATCCAGGTGTAAGAAGTTGCTCCGGGCATGGGTGGCACAGCAAAAACATTCGATGTGCCCCTGCAAACAACCGTTGGACCTGTAATTGCAGGCATACAAGCATAGTACAATTGCTGCACTTCGTTGCTGTTTATGGCCCGGTCGTACAAATAAAAATCATCCAGCGAACCCTGAAAATACCGGCCCATGTCATCGTGCACCTTACCAATTTCAATAGGCAAAACCGTGCCCGTATTAACGGTTTGCGAAGTACCCGTTATCACACAAGTTATACCCGGCAATTGTACCCCATCCACATAATACACCATGGTGCCATAAGCGGCGCTTAAACCGGTATCAAATACTACGGCAATGTGGTGCCAGTTATTATCCGTTAAACAGTTTGCCCCACAGGTATAAGCCTCGTTGTGAACATCGCAACCAATGCCCACGCAATTATAGTTGTAGTGAATGGACCAACCTTTGGCATTGGCAAACTCGCCGTAACCAAATACCGCCATAATATCGCTATTGCTGATGGTGGATTTGTTTGTTCGTGCCCAAAAAGACACCGAGCGCGGTGCTGCACCTGATGGGCCGGCCAAGAGCATGTGAATGTAATCGCTGCTGCCATTGAATACATAGGCAGAATTGGCATGGCCACAACGGTCGGTGGTTAATAAAGCACCGTTTACTGTACCATGATTGGCACTGGAGCTGCCATCGTTGGCATTGCCCGAAAATTCCCATTTGCCAATTAAACCGGTGGTTGGTATTTGAGCCGTTAAGGCAGAAAAAACAAAGGCAAAAGCCGCAAGGAGTTGGGTTTTTCTCATAGATAATGGTTTTAATTTGTTATGCTAAATTTAAACAATTTTCTTTATACCAAACCACTTAATTGTCCAATCCCGCTGTCTTATCAACACACCGGATTGTTATCAGAATACAAATACCTACTGCTTATTTGCACCATTATTTTGGTACATTTGCCCATCCCTTTTATGGAAGAAAAATACGACATTATAATAGTTGGCGGCGGCATCGTTGGATTGGCCACTGCCCTTAAATTAAACGCACAACACCCTAACAAAAAAGTGTTGGTGCTCGAAAAGGAAAAAGAAGTAGCGGCCCACCAAACCTCGCACAACAGCGGTGTTATACACAGTGGTATTTATTACAAACCCGGCTCCTACAAAGCCCGCAATTGTGTGGCCGGCCGGCGCGAACTGGTGGACTTTGCCAAACAACACAAAATTCAACACGATATTTGCGGCAAAATTATTGTGGCCACCCACGAAAGCGAGCTCGCACACATGAACAAGGTTTATAACAATGGCATTGCGAATGGTGTGGAAGACATCGAAATAATCGACGCCAAACGCATTAAAGAAATAGAACCGCACTGTCAGGGAATTTCGGGCCTTTGGGTGGGATGCACCGGTATTATTGACTACGGCGATGTGGCCCGCAAATATGCCGAACTGATTAATACCAACAGCAACGGTAGTAAAGTTCTCACCTCACAAAAGGTAATTGGTTTTGAAAAACACAACGACGAAACCACGGTTATTACTGAAGAAACAAAGTTTACAGGAAAATACATCATCAGCACTTCGGGCTTACAGGCCGACCGCGTTACAAAAAAAGAAGGTGCAAAAACCGATTCGGCCATTGTTGGCTTTAGAGGCGATTACTACGACCTTACCGAAAAAGGATTAAGTAAGGTTAAAAACCTGATTTACCCTGTACCCAATCCAAAGTTTCCGTTTTTAGGCGTTCACTTTACCCGCATGATAAAGGGTGGCACTGAGTGCGGACCTAATGCCGTGTTTGTGTTTGATCGCGAAGGGTACAGTAAAACAGCCTTTAGTTTAAAAGATACCGCCGAAGCCTTTACCTACGGTGGTACCTGGAAATTTTTTGGTAAACACTGGCGCTTTGGGTTAGACGAGTACCGCGGTGCCTTTAGCAAAACGTATTTTTTAAACCGCCTCCGCAAACTCATTCCCGATTTGCAAATGGAAGACATTGTGGCCAGCCGTTGCGGCATTAGAGCCATGGCCTTGGGCCCCGAAGGCGAAATGCTCGACGATTTTAAAATAGAAAAACACGGCAACGCCATGCACGTAATAAACAGTCCGAGCCCCGCAGCCACTGCCAGTTTGGCTTATGGCAACGAAATTGCGCTAATGGCCACCGACTATTTTAACCTGAAATAACACACACCAATTAAGAATTCAATAAAAACAACATGAGGAATAAAAATTTAACAGGAACCGGAGTGGCAATTGTTACCCCTTTCGATAAAAAAGGACAGGTGGATACCCAAGGACTTACTAAAATTGTGAAACACCTGCACGATGGCAAGGTGGAATACATTGTGGTGTTGGGCACCACCGGCGAAAGTGTAACGCTGAGTAAAGAAGAAAAAAAGTTGGTGGCCGAAACGGTTATAAAAGCCAATGGCAACAAGCTGCCACTGGTATTGGGCATTGGTGGCAACAACACACAGGAAGTTATTGATACCATTTCGCATACCGATTTAAAACCTTTTGAAGCCATTTTATCGGTGGCACCTTATTACAACAAACCCAATCAGGAAGGGTATTACCAGCATTACAAAGCGGTTTCAAAAGCCACCAAAAAAGACATTATTCTTTACAATGTGCCCGGACGCACGGGCAGCAACGTTACCTGGGAAACGCAGGTGCGCATAGCCAAAGATTATAAAAACATAGTGGCCACTAAAGAAGCCAGTGGCAACATGGAACAAATAATGAAAATTATTAAAAACAAACCCAAAGAATTTATGGTGATTAGTGGCGACGACAATCTGACCCTACCCATTATTGCGGCAGGTGGTCATGGTGTTATTTCGGTGGTGGCCAATGCTTTTCCAAAAGACTACAGCAACATGGTGCGATTAAGCCTGAAACACAAATTTAGCGAAGCACAAAAACTGCACTACGGTTTGGTGGACATTACCGACCAGTTGTTTGCCGATGGCAACCCCGGCGGAATTAAGTACGCACTTAGTTTACTGAAAAAATGTGATCCTTATTTGAGATTGCCATTATGTGAACCAAATGATAAGGTAAAGCATACACTGGCGCAACTGATAAAAAATTACAAGTAACTGAACTACCATTAATGATTCTTCGCCGAATTGTGCTGCTTGTTTTGATTAGTGTGCATTGCTTTTTTACACATGGGCAAAACAAAATACCTTTTATATTCAGGCAACAGGAAATACGAACTGCCAAAAATATTGCCCGCTTCATTCAGCACGATACCTTAGTACATACCGACTCTTCTATTGTACACATTCATTATTCAAATACAGGAGGTAAGCCATACCTCTTACTTCTGCATGGCATGGGTGTTGAGGCTAAATCGAACTGGTACAGGCAAATTAAAGAATTATCGCAACACTTCAATCTGATTTTACCCGATTTAATTTGGTTTGGGAAAAGTAAAACTACAACTAAAAATTACTCGATAGAATTTCAGGTAAATGAAATTCATTCCGCCATATCAAAACTCAACCTCAAAACTAAAATGCACGTGATGGGCTTTAGTTACGGCGCTCTGGCTGCCGCTATGTTCAATCAACTGTATCATGACGAAGTAAATAAACTTATTATTATTGACGGGCCGGTGAAGTATTTTTCTGGAAAAATGGCCGATAGTTTAGCCCAAAATGCCGGTGTTAAAAGCATGTGTAACCTCATTGTGCCGCAAAATTTGTCAGAGTTTAAAGCCACTCAAAAGGCCGTCATGTCGCAGCATTTACCTTTCACAAAAAAAATAAAACGCCAAATGATTTCACTCTACTTTGAACCAAGTGTTACCAGCCGCATGGCACAAATTAATTATCTTATTAAAAACGAAAGCAATTTACAAGGTTTAAATTACAATTTAGACATCACTCCTACATTGCTTATTTGGGGAGGTAAAGACGGTGTTGTTCCTTTAAGTGTTGGTCAGTCTTTAAACAAAAGATTTCCTGCAACCACACGGCTACTTGTCTTTCGAAAAGCAAAACACGACGTTCACTTCCGATGTTATAAAAAATTAAATAAAGAAGTAATCAAGTTTTTATTGAATTAAAATAAAAGATGTGCAATCTTCGAGGCTTTTGATTAATTTTACCCTAATGACATGTACTTATTTTGCGATAAAATTTTTTAGTAATCGCTATAATTCTTATGAGTAAAAAAGTAAAAATACTGGACACCCTGCAAATTGAACAAAAGCTGAACCGCCTTGCTTTTGAAGTGTATGAAAACAATTTTGCCGAAAAGGAACTGTTGGTGGTGGGTATTGAAGGCAATGGTTATAAAGTGGCCACACACCTTGGTAAAAAACTGCAAAACATTTCGCCAATTAAAATAAAGCTGGGCAAAATAACGGTTGATAAGAATAAACCCTGGGAGGGTGAACCAAAAATTGACTTTACTGAAAAAGACTTTGTGAACAAAACCATTATTTTGGTGGACGATGTGCTCAACAGCGGCAAAACACTGATGTATGCCGTTAAACTTTTTTTAGACAAACCGGTAAAAAAAATAAATACAGTGGTGTTGGTAGACCGCAGCCATACCCGTTTTCCGGTTAAAGCCGATTACGTAGGTTTGAGTTTAAACACCACATTGCAGGAACATATAGAAGCCGATTTTTCAAAAAGCAACAAGGAAGCAGTTTATCTGATTTAATTGGCAACAAATACAAAAATATCGCAGCAAAAACAGATTCAGGATTTGAAACTGAATGCGCTTTTGGAAGTAACCAAGGCCATAAACAACAACTGGTCAACCGGCGAGTTGCTGGATTTGTACCAAAACATTTTAGAGCACCGTTTGGGAGTTGGTAAACTGGTACTCTTCCATTTTGAAAAAGAATGGACCTGTATATTAAAGTATGGCATCGGGGCCACTTTCACTAACATCACTTTTGAAGAAGAACTGCTGGGCATTCACGAAATTGAAACCATTACTTACAGCAAAGGGCAACTGAGTAAAAATTTTGAAATTGTAATTCCGGTGTTTCACAAAAAAATACCACTGGCCTTTGTGCTGATGGGCGATGTGAATCAGGAAAAACTGGAACTAAGTGCGGCCATAAAACATTTGCCTTATGTGCAAACCCTCACCAACATTATTGTGGTGGCCATCGAAAACAAAAAACTTTACAAAGAACACATACAACGCGTTAAAATTAACAAGGAGCTGGAGCTGGCTCAAAACATGCAGCACATGCTGTTTCCGCGCCAGTTACCGCATACCGAAGCCCTGCAAATTGCAGCCAAGTATTTACCACACGAACAGGTAGGCGGCGATTATTACGATTTTATACAACTTAATAATCACGAATTTATTTTTTGCATTGCCGATGTGAGTGGCAAGGGTGTGGCCGCTGCTTTGTTAATGAGCAATATACAGGCCACGCTGCACAGTTTAATTAATTACACACACAACCTCAAAGACATTATTCTCGAACTCAACAAGCGGGTTATTGCCAATACCAATTCCGAAAAATTTGTATCCATGTTTCTGGCAAAAATAAATACCAAAAGCCAGCAACTCACCTACATTAATGCGGGACACAACTGCCCCTTGTTGTTTTACGAAAATAAATTTTCGGAATTAAACAAAGGTTGCACCCTGCTTGGTGTTACCCACACGCTGGCGCAAACCGAAGTGGAAACCTTTGACTACGCCTCTGAATTTACCCTGGTATGTTACACCGATGGTTTAACGGATACAAACAACAGCAATAACGACACGGTGAGTGTGGACACGGTTAAAGAAATTATTTTACAACACGAATCGGAAGTACCTGATACTATTAACGAAGCCCTGATTAATTACGCCAGAGAGTTTAAAGGCGAGAACGATTTTCCTGACGACATTGCTTTACTTACCATTAAGGTGAGCGATTTGAATTTTTAGTGCCTCTCATTTCGAACTACCTGCTTTTTAGATAGCGGTAAGTTGCAACAAGCAACCCAATCACAAAAATCAACTGCCCAAAAATAAATGCCAGAACAACCATTGTGGTTTCATCCGGCAATAAACTTTTTGTAAATACATCCGACGAATTATTCGGTAGGTAGCGCGGTGAATCGCTGCCATAGTCAAGAAAGCGGCCCATCAATAGTTGAATAAATAAAGGAAGAACTAAAATCAGATGCAGCCAGGCCATTCCTTTTGAAGTGAATTTTCGCAGCAAAAAATAAAAGAACGCATACATTGAAAATAACAGGAAAATAAAAGTTCCTATGGATTTAAAATCCAATACAATATAGGTATCGTGAATCGCAATATCCAGTGTTTTTTGACCCAGGCTAAGGAAAGCACCAAATAATAAAAGGCCACTTATGATAAAAAATAAATGCGCCTGATGGATTATTTTTAAAAACAGAACTTTCATTTATGGTTTTATCTTTCTATAAAGCAATATCCCATAATGTTGCCTATTCAGGCAGGAGCCGCTCGTCCAATATAATTTCATGAAGGGGTACACGTCTGTTTTGTTTAAATAAAAAATTGTTACTCCTGAACGCCCCCCCATTAATCGATCTCTATATTTTTTTGAAGTTGATTTACTAAAGTACTTCGAAAACTCTCTTTTCAAACGTTTATACCTCAATTTTGTTGCAAAAACATTAGGACCACCCCCCGAAATTCCCATCAAAAAACTGCATGTAGTTGTATCTGAAACAAAATAAGGAATTCTCCGCCTGTAAAAAAAATCAGGATGTGCTTTTACCTGCTTAAAGTAAACATGGTAATCATAGTCGCTTTTAACGGTATCTGCATAAAGATATCCACCAATAGAATAGCTCAATGTATCGCTTTTTATGAAGCGGAAAATACTGTCTGCCGACTCCAAAACAGGAATCCCATAAAAATACTTTTTTAAATTATTCTCCAAACCATGGCTTTGTGAGTGGGCATGATGCGATAATCCAAAAACAATAATTAAGAAAACATATACTTTAGTCCATTTCATTTTCTTCCCTTGTCATTTCTAAAATAATAGGTGCATGTTGCGGAAAAGCCTCCAGTAATTTGAGGCGACTGCCCATTTCAAAATCCCTGAAATCGAAGCCGGGCGCCACCGTGCAGCCCACCAGCGAAAACCTGCCCCCTGCCCTAACGCGCGAACCAAACCACACATTGGCCGGCACGGTGTATTGAAAACACTCGCCGTACTCTGTGTGATTGCCTATAATGGTCGTTTTTAATTGACCCTGTGCGTTTATCTCAATTACCTCCAAAGCGTCGCCTGTATAAAAATGCCAGGTTTCATCGCTCTTAATTTTGTGAAGAGCCGAAAAGTTTGTGTGCTCAATTAAAAAATAAATGGCGGTGGCAAAATTTCTTGCCTCTTCAAACTCAGGCGTGGCACCGGCAGGAATTGTACCGGCAGACCGGTAGGTTTCGCGATAAAAGCCGCCTTCGGGGTGCGGCACTAAATTTAAGTGTTTCACTAATTCGTCTGCGGTCATTGTTGCAAATAGTTTAAAATGGCAATGCCAATATAATCCACATTTGTTCCCGAATTGGATAAAATTATCAACGCACAGTTTTTTTCTTTAATAAAGCCTCCAAAGCTGGAATAACCATAGGTGCCCCCGTTGTGCCAAATTAAGTGATTACCCATAATGGTTTCTTTCAGGAACCATGCCATGGCCACATTTTCTCTTCCTTTAAAAGTGGAGCGGTGCGCCAGTTTGGTCACCGAATCCTTTTCATTCAAATTATAAGTCAAATAGCGCATCATGTCGGCACTCGTCGAACGCAGGGCTCCGGCAGCAGGTAATCCGCCAAGCTCCCAATGTGGTGTGCTGTCACCATCATCGGTATAACCTTCGGTAAACAATTTTTGTTGTTCGACCGTGAGCTGAATGCCGGTATTTGTGAGACCAATGGGTAACGCAATTTTTTCTTTCACCAATTCCTCAAACGATTTCTGATAAACCCTTTCCAGAATAAGGCCCAGCAAGGCCATGCCATAATTGGAATACTCACAAATTAAACCGGGTTCGAAAGTTGGTTTAACCGTTTTTAAATAATCCAGTACCATTTGCCGGCTGTAATTTTTATAAGGGTTCTGGTCATCAAAATCAGGTTGCGTGTCAAGGTTTTCCGGCAAGCGTGGCAAGGCGGCTGTGTGATTGGCCAAATGACGCAGTCTGATTGGATTGCCATTGTAATTCAGGTTAGAAAACTTGCCCGGTAGGTAATTACAAATATCGTCATCGGGTTTTAATTTACCTTCCAACACGGCATTGGCATACAATAAGCCACAAAAGGTTTTGGTAATAGAACCTATTTCGTAAATGGAATTTTGGTTGGGCCGTGTTTTAGAATCGCGTTTGGTTTCGCCATAATTATAATACCGTGTTTTACCTTTTGCATAAACAGCCAAACTTAATCCACAGTTTTGCGGACTCTGCATATAGGTTTTTACGGCTTTTTCCACCACCGAATCCAGTTCCGATTTAAGTTGGTTATCACTCAGATAATCCAATCGTTTGCCCGTTCGGGGCTCCTTGTAGGGCAGCAACTGAAAAAAAGCGATTTCAAAATCGGTGTTTACTCCCAGATTCATTTTTACCTTAGCCGAATTAAAATTTAAAATAAAAACATGGTAACCTGTGTCTTCGCGCAGATAATTCTTCGACAAAATCCTTCCATGTGCATTGTATAAATTCTTCTCCAACAAATCCGCCAGTTTTTGCGATTTTACCGCTTCTTTAAATTCGGGAGTATTGAGATTGTAAATGCCTTCAAAATCCTTCCGGTTAAAGCGGTTCACAATGGAGTCGGCCATATTCTGGTGGGTGGTCAAATCGGCCATTTGTGCGTTGACACACAATTTGGTTAAACCCATCAGGGCTAACAGAATCAATCGTTTAATCATGTTTTTCCAGTTCAAATAAATCGTTTACACTTAGTTTAAAAAAACGCGCCATCTTCAGTGCTAAAACAGTGCTGGGCACAAAGCGGCCCGTTTCAATGGCATTAATACTTTGCCGCGACACATCGAGCTTTTGCGCCAGTTCTTCCTGCGTCATGTTGTGGCGCGCCCTTTCTATTTTAATGTTATTTTTCACGATTTGAATGGATGATGGACATGACACGTTCTTTAAAAAATGTTTGGTAATAAAAAAACACCAGGTAAAACAAAAGCATGCTGTTAACCTGCCATTGAGGCATCCAGCTTTCATCAGAAGTAACATAGCCCATTAATTTCCACCACAACCTGAGGGCAATGAATAACAGCACGGCCCATTGCAACGAAATTAAGCGTACGTGATTAATGTACTCGTCTTCGGTATTTTGTTTGGAACAGATGATCATGAGTAAACCTGCCAAAACCATTACCTGAACCAACAAACCGGTGCCATCTTTAACACTCATAACATTTGGCTGTGCGTAACTATAAATACCATATCCGGCCAGGTAAAGCGCGGCCCCCAGCCACTTAAACCGTTTATTTAAAAATGCAAAAGGAATCATTGTTTTAATATTTAATGCAGCAAATGTAAACTTTACTTTACATAAAGTGATGTTTATTTTACAAAAGGCAGAAATTTGATGCAGGTGGTTAACACTTATTAGTGCTTCAGAGGTATTGTTCAAAATCAAAAAGATTAGCGGGTAAAGCGAATTAGTTTGTATTTATTGTTACATTTAATCCATCTAAAACTATCGCCATGGATAATGATAAAAAAAACGTATTGATGCAATACCTTTACCGGTTTGCCGAACATTATGAGATACCACAAAGCGAATTGTGCAGTTTTAAAAAGCGCGGCGATTTGCTCGACAAATTAAAAGTAAAAGATGCCGATGCCTGGAGCGTAATGGATGCCTTGTTTAGCGCCTTTATTAAATCGGACCGCATTACCAACGATAAGGAAAAATACGATAAGGCCCGGGTGCTTTGGGATGCCGAACATGCCGCTGCCGAAAAAGAAAAAGTACATACCGAAATGTTGCTTATTCAGTTCTGCAAAAAGAATGACATTGCTGTGGGCGGTTTGGCCGTTAAAGCATAAGTACAAACTTCCTGTTCAACAAAAACATCATGAAAGCTGTAAGGATTTTGCTTTTTGTAAGCAGTTGTTTCAGCTCCACGTTTATTTTGGCTCAAATTAGTTTTGAAGCCCGCGTTTTAGATTCTCTTACAAAAAAACCGGTGGCCTTTACCGCTGTTGGTATTAAAGGCACTTCGCGCGGTTGCCTTAGCAACGAAGATGGTTTATTTAAAATGCAGGGAGTGTTGCCAACCGATACGCTGATAATTTCAAATATCACTTACAAAAAACGCCAAATTCCAGTATCTAAGGTATTAAGTAATCCTGCCATTTACATTACTGCTTTCGAAAGGTCTTTGCAGGAAATGGTGGTTTATGCCAACGACGCTACCTTGTACGATTTATTTGAACTTTGCCGTAAGCAACTCGGCACTTCAAAAAAAACACAATCAAAATTATATTTTGTACTCGAAAGTGAAATAGGTGAACAACCGGTAGAGCTTATGGAGTGCTATTACAATGCATGGTATGATAATTCGGGTTTTGAAGATTTGGGTTTTAAAAACGGACGAGTGGCGCTTGCCCCCTACTCCGATCGGTTTTTTGTAAATCGCAATACCTCAAAAGCCATTTCGTTTTTAAGTCTTACAACTGCCGCCGAACGTTTGCCAGCCATTCCTTTTCAACAAAGTAAAAAACAACTTAAAAAAAATTTCCACCTCCAAATTAAAAACACTGTGTCGGGACCTAATCCAATTTACTGCATTGCCTTTGAACCAAAATTAAAAGATGGCAATTCGTTTAGCGGCGAGGCCTGGATAGAAAAAAACACAGGCGTTTTGCAAAAGATAATCCTGCAGGTAGACAGCACCAACACGCATCCCTT
>JADLED010000135.1 GCA_020846335.1 Bacteroidia bacterium | reverse complement strand
GGTGCCCCAGTTCTTCGCGGGTTATTTCGCGAACAATTTTTCCGCTAATGGTCATAATTTGTATGGTAAACACTTCCGGAATTTCGCTGCCGGTGAGTGTAAACACAAATTTGGTGCTGGTTGAAAATGGATTCGGATAATTTAAAACACCCGTAATGCTTGGCTGATTGTTCACTTCAAACTGCACACGGTAATCCTGATAACCTGATAAATTGCTGCTGCGGTCTTTGGCCTGAACAACAAGGGTGTAGCGCCCATCCACCAACAACAGCGGGTTGTATAAAATACTGCAACTGTTTTTAGGCAAATCGGCCGGTGTAAACACGAGTCCTTGTCCAAAATAAATGCGTTGCTGCGCGCTTTGTCCCGGCGATTGCAAATACACATTAAAATCGGAGGTATCGTTAAGTGCCAAAAATTTATTTTCGTCTTTAAGTGTTATCAAAATATTTGGGCGGGCCGATACCAAATCGCCGTTTAAAATGCGAACCCCATCAAAGGTCACATCCAGCAATGGATTGGTAACATCGCCCCGCACTTTAAAGGCGTAGCGCCCCACGTTGTTTAACTGAAACTGTTCGTGCTGGTAGTTTTTGTTGTTTATTGGGTTTACGTGAATCCACAAAGCATTGTTACCCAACAATTGGTAACTGTTTACTTTAACTGTGTCAATAATTATTTGCCCCGGCACAAAAGGCCCTTTTCTTAATTTGTCTTTAAGCAACACTTTGTTATGTTGGTTGTCGTCTATCCAATACGTGGTAACAAGACTGTCTTCCATGTTTTTTACACCAATGTTTTCAATCGGAAAACGGAAAGTAACCACATCGCCTTCCTGCAAACTGTCGTTAATACTGGCAAAACCTTTTAACGGATTAATGGCGCATTCAGGCGCTTCATCGTAAAGCACCTGCCAGCGCTGCAATTGCGGGGCGGTGGTATAAACCTTGTCCTGCATAAAAGCCACCAGTTGCAAAAATGGGTACTGAGCGGCATCGGCGTAATCCGCTAAATTCAACACATCAGTGCTATCCGCAGGAAATGTAGCAAGCGTATCCGCGCCACCGTTTTTATTAAAGCCAACCACTTTTAGCACGGTGCTGTCACCTTTGCCACTTTCGAGGCTTTTTACGCGCCAATGCAGACTGTTCCATTTATAGGACGGGCCAATTTTTTCGGAGGCCACGTAGCCGCTTCTCCATCGGGTTTTTATAGAATCCTCGAGTGTTATCAGGGCGTCTTTGCGCATGCCTATTACCTCATGGCCCTGCCCGCGTGTCATGCCCTTTCGGCCAAAAAGAATGTAGGGCACAGTATCGGGCAATGTACGGATTCTTCTGGCACCAATACTTTCAAATGCATTATAAAGAGAATTAGGAAACGTGCTATAACCATTGTTGTAGTTCCCTACTGTACAAACAAATGCCAACACATAGTCGTTTTGAGGGATTGTTCCCAAAAAAGTTTCAAGGTGCTTCCGCCATGTCGGCATGTTGCCGCACTGTGCCGAGAATCCAAAGTTATAGTAGGCTTGCGATTCTTTACAATGACACATGCTATCCAGTGGCGAAATGTATGGATTAACGCTGGAACCCAATACTTTTTTAGGTTCGCCACTAATCGAATCAAAAACAGCAACAACCCAACCATTAAACGCGCATGGGAATTCACATAACCTTATAGAATTAAAATAATAGTTGATAATTTCCAATGGATGTGAAGGGTGCAGGGCATCGCGGCAGGAAATAATCTGTGTGCTATTGGAAAACGCATACTTTCGTAAACTTTTTTGGTACTTAACAAACTGATACTTATCCGATTTAAACTGATCGAAATGTGCCTGCCCCCAACCTCTTTTGGTATTAATGGTTTGGAACGAGCTTTCGCGCCATACAAAAGACAATTGAGTATCCACGCTATCACGGCTCACCCGCCAAAAATAAACGGTGCTGTCTGCAAAAGGCAAATTCACTTTCCACTCTATTACCCCGCCTTTGCTGCTAATTACGGTACTTTGTATAGGTGCAATAAATTTATCACAGGTATCCAGTTGCAAACGGTAACGGGTTAGTGGTGCAAATGGATCGCTGGTGGAAGCTTTTAAAACCAAGCTGCTGGTTTTTGGCACTACAGCGTAGTAATAAGGATAAACGGGATAGATGTCACCACCGGGAATAAACAAATCAACTGTGCCTATCGTGGCGTTATTGTCTTCGTTCCACTCAGTAAACTGATTAAAATAATCCACTTTCACCGTAAAACGATTCAGACCAAAACCTTTTGTAAAATCAACGGGTAAATATAAACGCAGGGTATCGCGGTATCTGGCAGCATCGCGTTGTAAAAACACTGTACTCGAATCGCCATTCGGAAAATAGCGCAAAATTTTAATACTCAACTTGCCAGATCTGGCAGCCCCGTTGTTTTTGTATTTAATTTCCAAACCAAGCGAGTCAGTATATTTTTTCAAATCAAAGCTCAGATCTTTGTTTTGCAGCACAAAATCTGGTTTTAAGCCCATAGCGTAACTGAGCGAGGGGTCGCCGTGAAAAGCCATGTCCATGGATACCACTTTTTGGTAAACGCCCTGATTATTATTTTGAAAAATAGCCTCTTTTATGGCATCACCTAATCCCTGAGCATACCTGGTGGTGGCAATTGCTTTGTACAATTCTTTGGTAAAAAGAAACATATTTTGGTCAAGTCCAAATGATGTGGGTGCAATAAATGCAAGGCTGCCCTTATTAGGTGTAAGCACAAATGTTTCGGAAATGGAAGGTCTGTCAAAAAGGTAAAGGTCGCCCGAATTACAGGAGTTGGCAATCAGAAAGGGATAACGCCCCTTGTTGGTGTATTTATTCAGGTTATCAATCGCCTGATCGAAACCGTAGGCGTGGCCGTGCCCGAAAAATGTGAGTAGTGAGGAACCGTTGTTGATGATGCGGAAAACGCTGTCGTTGATATTGGTTTGAATGGGTGCAGTGGTGTTTTTTTTGAAACTTGTAACCGTGCCTCCAAAAAGTGTGTCTTCTATCAGCCCTTTGTATATGTCCATGTAACTACTAATCGTGTTCACCAGGTTTTGATCGTCGCCACCCACAAAATGCAGCACTTTTTTCTTCCATGCCGCTGTGTCGGCCACCCGCTCATGTTCTTTTATTTTGTTGAGGTAGTCTGTTACCTGGCTGTTGTTGTATACGGCCAAACGGCCAATGGGTATTTGTGGCACATAAATATTGGTATCGGAAAGTGCGGAGGTGTAATGCTGGTCGCTGGCTGGTGAACCAATCCCCGGCATAAGGTTGTTTTGATTAAAGGCAGTACCGTTTAACAATTCATGTGGATGCACTCCATGACCAAGTAACAACACGTATTTTGGTGGCACCGGCAAACTATCGTTTAAGAGGCGGATAAAATTTTTAATGCCCAGTGGATGTTTATTGGCACCATAAATAAACTGTTCGTAAAGTTTAGAGGCATCGGCTATGGTAACATTGTAAGAACCTCCTTCGGCCGATTCGCGATATGCCTTGTAGCTGGCAGCCGATGCCGCCATGTGGGGCGGATAAACGATTAAAAAGGGCTTGGTGCTGGTTTTGTTAACATAGTTGGTAAAATATCCGTTGCCCTCCACAGGCTTTAGATTGGTGATGG
>JADLED010000134.1 GCA_020846335.1 Bacteroidia bacterium | reverse complement strand
TCAACGGGCAGTGCGCCGCCTAAATAATCGCGTTGGGCATACAACACTTCCTTTAAAGTAGAGGCAATAAATGCGGAGTTAATGGCTTTTTTGGGTGAGTAACACGCTACAAGGACTTTGGTATTGGCTACCATCACGGTGGAAGTATCCGGCACAAAGTACAAAATGGGTGAGTCTACTAAATCGTGGTAATCAAACACCTTAATCACATCTTTAAATTCACCGGTACTAATGTCGCTAAGACCTGTTGATGGATAAAAGCCCTTTGGTTTTTCGAATTCCAAAACAAATTGCCGCTTGGTAATGCCTTTAAAATAACCAAACATGCTGTGGTTATTAATGGCAAAATTTTTTCCGTCTTCAATATTGGTTCCACCAGGCTCAAACACATTTTTATCTTTGGTTCCCGGCAGGTCGCATTTATCAAAGGTATCGTCCACATCGTAACTTATTTTTTCGAGTTGGTTGGCGGGTGAAAGGCGATACGTGTTTACATCCACTTTCACAATTTTAATGGCCTTACCGTTTTTACCGCTTGCTTTAAAGTTGGAAATAAATCTTCCGAAATTATACACCTCGTAGGTACCCGGTACCATGGCCGGAAATTGAAAGTCGATTTCGTTTTGCTGAATATCAGGGGGTACAAGGCTTACCGAAACTTTGTCGTTAACTACTTTACTAAGGTTAATAAAATAGCGGTAGTCATCGCTGCTCCTGGCAACAGAAAACAAAAACAAACACAACAAGAGCAGACATTTTTTCATAGGAATTAGTTAAGTAACAGTTTAAAATTCTTTAAGCCGTATTTCTTTTTAAATATGAGAAAACTAAGCCCCGCCATTACCAGCCAAAATAGCATTTCCAGATAAGGGTCTATTTTATCGCGCTGCAATACCGAGTAACTTTTAATAACCGAATGTTTGTCGTTAACCAAAATACAACTCACCAGATTGTTGGCTATGTGAACGCCCATGGCCAGTTCAATGCCTTCGTCTAACAGAGTTAGCATTCCAAAAAACAAACCTGTACTGCAAAAGTAGGCCAGCATAATGGGCCAGCCATATTCTTTAACTTCGGGATTACCCATGTGCAACATGCCAAACAACAACGACGTGGTGATTAAAGCCATGATGCCGTTTTTATAAACCTGCGACAAACCCTGCATCAGATAGCCTCTGAAAAGAATTTCTTCAAAGCCCGACTGAATGGGAATGAGCACCAAACCTATGAGCACCGAAACCAGCAATCCCAAAGGGTTAATGTTTAGTTCGAAATTGTCTTTATTAATGAATAGTTCGGCCACGGTTGCCAAAACCAAAAATGCGCTCCACACCGCAAATGCAAAAAGTGTGCGCTTGTAACGAAAGTTTTCGTACCCGGTTAATATGCTTGTAAATGTTTTGTGATGGATGTTTTTTACACCAACATAAAGACCACCGAATGCAAAAACAAACATGCCAAGCTCCAAAGCAAACACGTAATTCGGATTCATACCCAGGGCATCGCTGTCAAATAAAAGGGAGGTATTGACCTGAATTTCTTCAATGGTGTAGCCCCTTTCCATGAGGCGGTTGGTGAGTGGATAAAGAATGATGACCTGATAGGCAAAGTATCCAAAAATAAAAAGGAGAATGGTAAACACATACATCCACAGTTTATTTTGGCCGTTCACTAATCCCGAGGCCAAATGCAGGTTTTCGAAGGGTATTTCTTTTTTTGGTAATTCCTGTTGCGTTTCGTCCATTTCTACTCGCCTATCATTAAGATATTGCTTACTTTTGTTGTTCATAAATGTATCAAATTTTCGTTTAACGAATGGCCTGCACCCGTTAAAAAATAACAACAGCACAACTTTAAATAACAGATTTTATGAAGTTAAGTTACACACCCGTTTTTAAAACTATTTTTTTTGGCCTTGTTGTCGGCTCCTTTCTGGTAGCCTGTTCGGGCGGCGATGAAGTAAAAATTATTTATTCGGAAAAAGTTTTGGGCGAAAAACTTTTTTTTGAACCCATGCTTTCGCGCGACAGCACTATTAGTTGCGCCAGTTGCCATAAACCCGAATTTGCGTTTGCCGACAACACCCCCACCAGCAAAGGGGTAGCTGGCCGCAGTGGCAACCGCAACACGCCCAGCGCCATGAACCAGCTCGACCGCAATTTTTATTTTTGGGATGGACGCGCCGAAACACTCGCAGAACAAGCCATTGGTCCCATTCAAAATCATGTGGAAATGGACATGCCTTTATCCTTGGCCATAAACCGTTTAATAAAAAACGAAATGTATAATAAGTCGTTTATTGCTGTGTATGGAAAAAAACCTTCGGCTGAACTGTTGGCCAAAGCCATTGCAGCATACGAAAACACTTTAGAAACCAGCAACACGGCATTCGACAAATACATCAGCGGCAGCGATACCACGCAAATGAGCGAAAGTGCCAAGCGTGGCTTAAACATCTTTAATAACAAAGGCAAATGTTTTGATTGCCATTTTGGTTCCGATTTTACCGGCAGTGATAAATTCAGAAACATTGGTTTATACAATGGTAAAAATTTGTCGGATGAAGGGCGTTCTAAAATAAGCGGTAAGCAAAAAGATTTAGGTGCTTTTAAAATACCCGGGTTAAGAAACATTGCGCAAACCGCACCCTACATGCACAACGGCATGTTTAAGACCTTGGCCGAAGTAATTGATTATTATAACGAACCGGATAAGTTTGTAAATAATTCGATTAACCGCGATAGTCTTTTGAAAAAACCTTTGGGTTTAAGCACTACCGAAAAGAAAGATTTAGAAGCCTTTTTATTGAGCCTGAGCGACGAGCAGTTCCTGGTAAAAAAAGAAGTGGCTGCTAAAACTGAAAAGTAGATTTGTGATGTATAAGTTAAGTTAAAAGTTGATTTGGCTGTAATGTCAGACCCCTTGACTTAAATGGGTATTAGTGAAATAAACCTAAATGTGGAGTTTTTTGTTGTTACGCCCTACCTTTTCAACCTTGATTTCTTTCGATCCTCCAAACTCCTCATTTTAATGATTTTATTTGTAATACAATATCCATAAAAATAACTCCTGAACTCATCGAAATTTTTGTAATCGTTAATCCCCACTTCTAATTCTGTTTCGTCTTTAAACTTCAATCTGAAAAATTGATTGCTATTGCTGATTATTCCAGCATCTGTTCCAATAACTTCACTGGTATTACCCCATTCAAAACCAACAATATCTATCATTTGATAACTAATTTTTTCTTCGCCTGAAATGCTTTTTAATTCTATTGTTTTACCATCAACCTTCATCTCATTTTTTGAATAATAGGCAAAAAATAAAACAATACTTGTAACAAAAGCGCTCGCTATAAAGAACCAGAAAAAACTTAAAAAAGGATAATGCTCTTCCTTTTTTTCTGGCATAAAAGCACAAATGGCCACAAAAATGGCGAATCCCCAGAAACCAATAGGGCGCCAAATAACCGAGTCGGGTAGTTTAGAAACAATTGGTAATTGGTGTTTCATGGATAAATTCCTTTCCTAAGAAATACCCTAAAATCGAGCGTTCAATTTTTAGAAAACATCTTACTTCGCGTAACCCGTTGCTCTAACCTCGCGGATCACGGTCACTTTCACCTGCCCCGGATAAGTCATTTCGGTTTGTATGCGTTGTGAAATTTCAAAAGCCAGTTCTTCGGCACGTTTGTCGCTCACTTTATCGCTCGATACAATTACACGCACTTCTCTTCCTGCCTGAATGGCGTAGGTCTTCTCTACCCCATCGTAGCTGAGTGATAAGGCTTCGAGGTCTTTTAAACGTTTCATGTACTGTTCGGCTACCTCGCGGCGGGCACCCGGACGGGCACCGCTAATGGCGTCGCACACCTGAATAATTGGCGCGTACAAAGTGGTCATTTCAATTTCGTCGTGGTGAGCACCAATGGCGTTCAGTACTTCCGGTTTTTCTTTGTACTGTTCGGCCAGTTTCATACCCAACAATGCGTGTGGCAATTCAGGTTCGTTATCGGGCACTTTACCTATATCGTGTAGTAAGCCGGCGCGTTTGGCCACTTTAGGATTTAAGCCCATTTCGCTGGCCATAATGCCACAAAGGTTGGCCACCTCGCGGCTGTGTTGCAATAAGTTTTGTCCGTAAGACGAGCGGTATTTCATACGCCCCACCATACGAATTAATTCCGGGTGAAGGCCGTGTATGCCTAAATCAATACAGGTACGTTTACCGGTTTCAATAATTTCTTCTTCCAGCATTTTACGTGTTTTCTCAACCACCTCTTCAATGCGTGCCGGGTGAATACGTCCATCGGTTACCAATTGGTGCAAGGCCAAACGACAAATTTCGCGGCGAATGCTATCGAAACAACTCAGGGTAATGGCATCAGGGGTATCGTCCACAATAATTTCAACACCGGTTGCAGCTTCCAGTGCACGGATGTTGCGGCCTTCGCGGCCAATAATCCTACCCTTGGTTTCGTCGCCCTCGATGTGGAATACAGAAATGGAATTTTCGATGGCTGTTTCGGTGGCCACGCGTTGTATGGTTTGCAATACAATTTTTTTAGCTTCTTTGTTGGCGGTGAGCTTGGCCTCTTCCATAATGTCTTTTACATACACCATGCTTTGTGTTTTGGCTTCGGCTTTAATCGATTCTACCAATTGTGTTTTGGCTTCTTCGGCCTTAAGTCCACTAATTTTTTCGAGCATTTCTACCTGTTTGCGGTGACCTTTTTCGAGTTCATCCAAACGGTTTTTGTAAAGATCGATTTGTTGGTTGGCCTGATTTTTGGCGCTTTCGAGTTCTTTATCTTTACGGTTTTGCTCTTCAATTTTTTTATTGAGTTCGGCTTCGCGTTGCTTGGCTTTGTTTTCGAGTTGATTGATGTGGGTGTTTTTTTCCTGAACAAATTTATCGTGCTCGGATTTTAACTGAAGAAATTTTTCTTTGGCCTGCAGTATTTTTTCCTGCTTAATGGCTTCTGATTTTACTTCGGCTTCTTTAATTAGGTTTTCTTTTTCTTTTGTGGCACTGGCGTTTAATCGGCTACCTGCCATAATAAATCCGGCCACCACGCCAATTATCAGCGCGGCTACAATTACTATTATTGTTACTATTCCCATTTTTAAAATTTTTTGCCTACTCAAGGTCGGCGATTAATAAAAAACGCACAAATACTATCCCAACTACTGTTTAAGGATAAGATTTGTGCGTGATACCGAGTAAATTTTGGGTTTACTCTTCGTTAATATTTTTAATGTTTTGGATGTGTTCTTTCAACATCACCTCCACATCGGCAAACAGTTGTTTTAAATTGCTTAATTCCTTCTCCGCGGTATTGGCCTGCTTGTATAGTTGCGATACCAACTGTAACAGCACCATGGCCAGCACTTCTCTTTTATCTCTAATTGAGTAACTCGTTTCGAGTTCCACAATTTTATTATTTATTAGTTCAACGGCCTCTTTAATGTTTTGTTCGTCTTCGGCATTTACCTTTAGTGGAAAAATACTTCCGGCTACTTCAACTTTTATATTTATCTCACTCATTTAAAGAGGGCGTTAAATTAAGCACTTAATAACGCAATGCACTTATCAATTTCACGCACCAAATCGTTTATTTGTTCCTTCATTTGGGATTTTTCGTTAGCCCCGCCTGAATTAGTTGCTAAAATAACATTCTTTCGGTGATTATTCAAATTTGTTACGTCAATTTCCTCACTTTCAACCTGATGCGATATTGAGCCAATCACATCGTTCATTTTTAGCAACTGATTGGCCATTTGCTCTTTTTCTTCTAAAAGCACAAGGCGCTCATCGTTTAAGCCGTCAATTTGTTTAAACAGTTTGTCGATAAAGGCTTCCTGTTCGG
>JADLED010000133.1 GCA_020846335.1 Bacteroidia bacterium | reverse complement strand
TTATAACAAATACGTAATTAGTTATGAAGAAAATGGTAATAAGATAGAAAAGCCTGGTCAATTTAATGTTGATATGGTGGATATTGATTTGGGTAGAATTAAAATAAGCCGCTCAGATGCATTTAACGAAACCACACTTAAATCTGCATCAACTATTTTTTACCAATTCGTCATTCATAGTAAAGATTATCTGATAAACAACATTCGCAAAAATTTAACTGTAAATAACCCTGAATATACCAATGTTTTGCAATTAGTGCTAAAGGACATTATTCCGGATAGAGCCATATTAATTCTGGACACACTCAACAGTGTTTATATACAAAGCAAGCTTAAAACCCGTTTAGACATGAACGACCGTACGGTTTCATACATTGATTTGCAGTTGAATCAAATTACGTTTTCGCTCAAAAGTATTGAAGATACCATGCAATACTATAAAGCTAACAAATCAATTATTAATTTGGATTGGGAACAAACTGATTTTTTGGGAAAAATAAGTTATTACGATGGGGAACGATCAAAATTGCAAATGCAAATGCGGGCATTAAACGATCTGGAAAAGTATATTATTGAAGATAAGGATCCTCAGTTTTTGCCGCCAAGTGTATTTGTGAGCGAAAAGGACGGGTTTATGACTACCAATACTAAAGAGCTATATGCCAAACAAATAGAACTAAACAAGCTCTCAAACGTGGCTAAAGAAAACAATCCGATTGTGTCTGATTTGGTTAAGAGCATCAAAAAAACCAAACAGGATTTATTGGTTTACATACACAACAACAAGGGTGCTACTTTGCAACAAATTGATAATTTGGATAAGGAGATTCTTACTTATGTCAATGAAGCGAAGCAAATTCCTGGCAAACAGAGGGATATATTAAATATTCAACGTAAGGCAACAGTGAGTGAACAGTTGTACAATTTTCTATTAGAGAAAAAGGCAGCAACAAAAATTGCCAGAGCAAGTATTGTGTCGGATGTTAAAATTGTTGAACAGCCACGCTATACGGGTATTGACTCTCCCGATAAGGATAAGATTCAAACTCAGTTTTTGTCAGCAGGATTGTTGGTTTCTTTGATTGTCATTTTCTTAAGATCGTTTGTTTTTATGAAAATAACAACGGTAGAACAGTTGAAGGACTTAACCAATTTACCGTTGATAGGGGTATTGCCATTGGTAAAACAGGCCGACAGTGAAGGAATTGCGGTAGATCAAAACCCAAACTCATCAATTGCCGAAGCTTTCCGAAATTTTAGAACCAACTTGCAGTTTGCCAATGTAGATACACAAGCCAAATCCTATCTGGTTACTTCGTTTTCTCCAGGCGAAGGCAAAACCTTTACCAGTGTTAACCTTGGCGCCATCTTGGCCAAGTCGGGCAAACGTACAGTGCTTATAGAACTTGACTTGCACAAACCCCGAATTTACCGTCGTTTTGGATTAACCAGCCCCTCGGTCGGAATCTCAACCTATATAGCCGGTCAAAGCACCTTTGAAGAAATAATCACCGAATCGCGCATTCCCAATCTTTATTGCATCTATGCCGGACCAATTCCTCCCAATCCTTCTGAATTAGTGCTATCGGTTAAAATGAAAGAGTTGATAGAGCACGTTAAAACACAATTTGATTACGTAATTATTGATACACCACCAGCAGGCCTTCTTTCAGATTCCATGTATTTGCTACAATATGTTGATGCCTCGGTGTTTGTACTCAACACCCGTTCCAGTACCAAAAAAGTTATCACTTTCCTCGAAGGCGCCATAGAAGCCAATAATATAACCAATATAATGCTCCTGCTCAACGGCGTTAAACGAACCGGCAGACGCTATTATTACCAGGGTTATGGCTACAGTTATGGCTATGGTTACGGCTATGGCTATGGCTACGGTAAAGGTTATTCAAAATAGGCTAATGTGTTGAAAATAAGCTCATTCAACCCTTTAAAAATACAAGCCTCTGCCACTTAAAACCGTATCAAAATAAATTTGGATTTTAAGTGCATTTTCTGGATATTTGTTATACATTGAGTAGTTTTTTTACTCAAAAAAAACATGATAGAAACGCTAATATCTTCAAAAACCAGAATAAAGCTGCTTCTTAAATTTTTTTTGAACAGTAAAAACACCGCTTATCTCAGAAATCTGGAAGAGGAGTTTGGCGAATCAACTAATGCCATTCGTTTGGAACTAAATAAGTTCGAAAAGGCCGGGTTTTTAGCATCCAACAGCGAAGGCAACAAAAAAATCTTTTCGGTTAACACCAAACACCCCCTTTTTAAAGACATTAACAGTATCATCATGAAAATGGTGGGGCTTGAATATGTGATCGATTATGTGCTGCAACGTATTGGTGATTTAGACAGGGTTTACCTGGTTGGCAACATGAGCAAGGGAAAAGACACCAACATTATTGATTTGGTGCTGGTTGGCAACGATATTAATAAAAACTTTTTAATAGAACAGATAGAAAAAGCCGAAAAAAAAATCGGCAAAAAAATCAGGTATGTCCACTTTAAAGTAGAGGAGTTTGACCTTGCAAAAATAAAAGAACCGGGTATGCACCCACTGCTTATTTGGAGTAAATAAATTATTAATGGTAGGGTTTGAATAACTTGTTGGCAAACCACTAAATAATCATTTTTAATTTATCATTTTTATAAGAACAAAATGGCTCATGTGACTGAGGAGGCGAAGCTGTGAAAAGACTCAAACGGTTTAGGTTAAGCTCTAATTGAATTTTATGTCAGATAGGCAATGGCACGCGGTTTATGTTAATTCACGATCCGAAAAAAAAATAGGAGAGGGATTAAATGCACAACACATTGAAGCCTATGTGCCCCTTGTGAAAACCATGCGGCAATGGAGCGATCGAAAAAAAATGGTGGAATTGCCTTTGCTGAATGGCTATGTTTTTGTGAAAAATTCGCCGGCACAAAACGATAAAATTCTTCAAACAAAAGGTGTGGTTAATTTTGTCCGTTCCGAAGGAAAAATTGCCCTTATCCGCGAAATTGAAATTGACCGCTTAAAACAGTTGGTGGAGCTTGGTTATCAACTCGAAGCAACTGCCATCGACCGAAAATACAGCGAGGGCGATAAAGTAAAAATAACCTCGGGCACATTGAGTGGCATTGAAGGTTTTGTGGTGGAACACAAAAGCGCACGCCACATTGAGGTGCTGCTCGAAAGTATCGGTCAGTGCATACGAGTTAAATTGCCACAGGAACTTCTTATTCCTGTAAAGTAAATTGAACAGCGGATTAAATTTTCTGCAAACCAACGTGAATAAAGATTTTACCACCCTGAAAAAAAATCTGAAAAAAGATTTTACAGGATTAAAAAAAATTAAAGTTGCTTTGTTGGGCGATAGCGCTACGCAATTTCTCAATCAGGCCTTAAGAGCCTGCGCCTACGAACAAGGATTTGAATTTGAAATTTACGAAGCGGATTACAATCAGGTAAGCCGTCAACTGCTCGATTTATCGTCGGACCTGTATCAGTTTGCCCCTGAGTTTGTAATTGTTTTTGAAAGCACACAAAAATTACAACACAAATTTAATTCACTGCAAAAAAGTGAACGTTTACAGCTTTCGGAGCTAAAAACAGAAGAGGTAAAAAATTATTACCACACACTTAACCGGCAGTTAAAAGCAAAACTCATTTATTTTAATTTTTCTGAGCCAATGGATGGCCAATTTGGCAACTATTCCAACAAAACCTCCTTTTCGTTTTTGTACCAGGTTCGCAAACTAAATCTTGAGCTTATGAATCTGTCTCAGGAATGCAAAAATCTTTTTATTCTGGATTATCAGGCTTTAAGTGCTCACTTAGGAAGGCAAATGGCATTTGATGCCAAAATGTTTTATGGTGCCAGCATGAATCTGAGTATAGATGGACTACCGCTTGTTGCCAAAAACTGTTGCGATATTATTTCGGCTATAAACGGCAAATTTAAAAAGTGCCTGATTCTTGATTTAGACAATACTATGTGGGGCGGGATAATTGGTGATGATGGCATAGAAAACATTGAAGTGGGCGATTTAGGAAATGGCAAGGCTTTTTCGGATTTACAGCAGTGGGCCAGGCAACTCAAACAAAGAGGAATAATTTTAGCAGTGTGTAGTAAAAACGATGAACAAACCGCTAAAGAGCCGTTTTTGAAACATCCTGAAATGGTATTGCGCCTGGATGATATTGCTGTGTTTGTTGCCAATTGGAACAACAAGGCAGATAATATCCGGTACATACAGTCCATACTTAATATAGGTTTTGATGCCATGGTTTTTTTGGATGATAACCCATTTGAAAGAAACCTTGTAAGAACTAATTTACCGGAAGTAGAAGTTCCTGAATTACCCGAAGACCCCAGCATGTATCTGGAATACCTTAGCGCACTCAATCTGTTTGAAACGGCCTCTTATTCCGAAGAAGATGAGTTACGTAACAAGCATTATCAGCAGGAAGCGGGTAGGGTGATTGCTCAAAAGAACTTTACCAACGAAGACGATTTTTTAAAGAGTCTGGGCATGACCTCAAAAGTAGAGCCCGTAAATAAATTTAATCTGCCCCGTGTGGCCCAATTGTCGCAGCGGTCCAATCAGTTTAATTTGCGGACAGTAAGGTACACCGAAGAAGATGTGTTGCAAATTTCGCAATCCGAAAATTATTTCACACTTACTTTTGATTTAAAAGATAAGTTTGGCGACAATGGATTGATTTGTGTGGTGGTACTTAAAAAAGAAGTTTCGGCTTTATTTATAGAAACCTGGCTAATGAGCTGCAGGGTGTTGAAACGTGGCATGGAAAATTTTACACTGAACACAATTGTGGAAGTGGCTAAAAAAAACAATTTCAAAAAAATACAGGGCGAGTACCTGGCAACTTCCAAAAACGGCATGGTAAAAGAACATTATGCCAGACTTGGGTTTAGCGAAGCCGGCCAGCTTTGGGAACTTAACATTGAAAACTATCAGACTAAAAAATCGTTTATACAATTAAACTAATTGTTTATGCAAAAAAGCGAGATAATTGAACAGGTGAATAAAATTTTTGTTGACGTGTTGGACAATGATGCCATTGTAATTAATGAAACTACGTCAGCGGCAGATGTTGACGAATGGGATTCGCTCACTCACATTCAGTTGGTGGTAGCTATCGAAAAACACTTTAAATTAAAATTTACATCGGCCGAAATTCGTGATTGGAAAAATGTGGGCGAGATGAGTGATACCATTTTGCAGCGTTTGAATTAATGCAACAGGGCGACAAATTCAAACACACATTTATTGTCAGCGAAGCCACGTATGAAGGCTTTCTTAAAACCTTTAATGATGGCAATCCACTGCACACTAATACAGAGTTCGCCGTAGCTAAAGGATTTAAAAGCCGTGTTATGCACGGTAATATTTTAAATGGATTTTTGTCGTACTTTATTGGAGAAGGTTTACCAACCAAGGATGTGATTATACACGGTCAGCAAATAAGTTACAATTTACCTGTTTATCTTAACGACGAATTGAAGTTTGAATCGGAAATTGAAGCTGTGCATGAATCGGTGAAGGTTTATGAGTTTAAGTTTTATTTTACCAATTCGGAAAATAAAAAAGTGGCTAAAGGTAAAATTCAGATAGGTTTAATATGATTATTTTAATTACCGGTGGCGCATCAGGACTAGGCGAAAGCATAACTGAAAAGTTGTGTGCCGATAAATTAAACACGGTTTATTTTACCTATCATAAGTCACAAGCCGCTGCAAAAAATCTGGAGGAGCGGTTTGCCAATGCCAAAAGTATAAGTTGCAATTTTGAGGATACCGAACAGATGAATGCCTTGTTGGCACTAATGGATGAAATTCATCCGGAGGTTTTAATTAACAATGCGTTTGCAGGAAATATTGGGAGACAACATTTCCATAAGGATGGCAGCGCACGTTTTGAAGATGATTTTGCCAAAAACATTTTGCCGGTTATAAAAATCACGCAAAAGGCCATCGGAATTTTCAGAAAGAAAAAGTTTGGGAAAATAATCACCATTTTAAGTGCGGCATTAGTAAACAAACCACCGATTGGTTGGTCGGAATACGTGGCCGGAAAGGCCTATTTGCACTCGCTTTCAAAAAGTTGGGCTACCGAAAATGCGGCGTTTAATATTACGTCGAATTGTGTTTCGCCTTCGTTTATGCAAACTACATTAACATCTGATACCGATGAACGTTTGGTTGAAGCAATGATTCAGGCACACCCTTTAAAAAAACTTTTAACTGGTCAGGAAGTGGCCGATGCCGTTAATTATCTGGTAAATGCCTCGCAACAGGTTAACGGAACCAATCTGATTCTTAATGCCGCTTCAGATATAATATAGGTTTTCACTTAAAAATACAACATTGCAATCCATGCAGAACTTTAAAGACATATTGGATAAAAAAATTCTGATAACCGGGGGCGCTGGTTTTATTGGCAGCAACCTGGTGGATTATCTTGTTGGAATTGGACACCGAAAAATTGTAGTGATTGATAATCTGGAAACCGGCTATTTAAAAAATATTGAAACGCATGTTAATGCGAAAAATGTAGAATTTATTTTAGGCGACATACGCAATTACCAAGATTGCGAAAAGGCAGTTAAAGGTTGCGACATTGTTCTCCATCAGGCGGCTTTGGGTAGCGTGCCTCGCAGTATTGAAAAGCCTTTGCAAACACATGCCACCAATGTTACCGGATTTATTAACATGCTTGAGGCTGCAAAAAATAACAAGGTGAAGCGCTTTGTGTATGCGTCCTCTTCTTCGGTTTACGGGGATGATTTAAACTTACCTAAACGTGAAGAGAAGGTGGGAAATCCTTTGTCGCCTTATGCCGTTAGTAAAAAAGCGAACGAATTA
>JADLED010000132.1 GCA_020846335.1 Bacteroidia bacterium | reverse complement strand
GCAGATAGAATAGATGGAATTGAAATTTTGAAGGGGGCAGATATTCTCACATTTGGAAGCAACACCATGTATGGTGCAATTAATTACATTACCAAAAAACCGCCGTTAAAACCAACCTTGGGAATTAATATAAGCGGGGGCACAAATGGGTATCATTCGCAATACATTACTTATGGTGGCACCTGGGATAAAATTGGAGCCGAAATGCAAATCCTGAATAAAAAATTTCAGGGATTTCAGAACAATTCACAATCATCCATTTTTAATACAACCGCTAAAATTTATACCGAATTTAACGACAAATCGTCCTTCTATTTAAAATTAAATTACCATCAGGAAGTCTCAAAAGCCAGTTACAGCGCGCTTACACCATTTTCCTATAAAATTTCGCCTGTACAAAATCCTTTTGATGCCGATGATTTAAACACGAAAAGGTATGGCATTGATTTTAGCTATAACTATAAAGCAGGCAAAAACATTTTATTGTCAACCAAAAGTTATGCTTCACAATTTCAGCGCGATTGGTGGCGTCAGGAAAATATTTTGATTAAAGCAGCCGATGCAAAATCTTATTTGGGCGAAAGCATTTATAATAATCGCTATTCTTATCTCAACGGGCAGGAATTTGGCAACAACGATTTTGTAAGAGTTGGAAAAGTGAGCGCCGGTAAAGAATCTACAAGAGCCCGAAACAGAACATTTAAAGTAGCAGGCATTCAACAATCGGTTAAATACGATTTTGCGGCAAACAATTTTAAAATGAAATTAGAAGCGGCACTTAAAGGCCATTGGGAGTCGTTTAATAACATTGAAATAAAAAACGACTCGTCGCGATTTGCCCGAAGCGGTGTAATCGATAAAGATCAATTTTATCAACTGGCCGCCTACTCCGCCTTTGTAAAAACCAAATTATCGTTCAAAAAAATTTCAATAACACCCACTTTGCGCTACGAACTGGTTCAAATGTATGGCTTCGACAGATTATCCATTTCAAAAATGAGTAATAACACTGGCAGCAAATATTTTGGCAGTCAAAAAAATACTTACTCGGGTTTTATTCCGGGCCTTTGTATGGCGTATGATATTTTAAATGAACACAAAAATAAACTCAATGTTTTTGGCGGTATTTACAAAGGATACACAGCACCCATTGCCGATAACGCTTTTTTAAACGTTGAAAACGGCCTGGTATCAACCCCCACGGCTGATAAACCCATTAACCGTTTACCCGAAATTAGTATTAATTACGAACTTGGTGTGCGTGGCGAATTGCTTAAGCAATTACTCAACCTGCAGCTCACTTACTTTAATAATAACATTAAAAACTACTACTCTGCCGGTAGAAACGAAGCATTTCAATCGCTGGGAGCCGCAACTATTAATGGCATAGAAACTACCATAAACATTAATTTGCATAAACTTTTAAAATCACAAAAACACCAAATTGTATTAAATTTTTCAGGAACAGTAATGCAAGGCAAAGTGTTGAGCGGTTTATTAAAAGATTCTGACCTTTTAAAAGCCAACCACACCGATGCCACCAAGGCCGAGTTAATTTCTAAAATTAATTCCGAAAGAAGTGGCTACGATGTTTACTTTTCTGGTTCAGGCGGCAAAGACAGTTTAATAACCAGAGAAGTAACCAATCAGGATTTTAATAAAATAAAACGTTTGGATTTTTTATTCGGAAAATCAGGAATATCGAACAACGCCCTTCCTTACGTTCCAAATTACATTTTAAATGCCGGTTTGGCATATTCATACAAAGGTTTTAGTATGTGCGCCAACCTTAATTACGTGGCAAAACAATATACCGATTACCTCAACTTTGAAAACGAAACAGCCGAAGGAGCCATTGGCAGCTTAAAAGCATTTAAAACCCTCGATGCCAACATCGCCTACTCGTTTGAAAACAGTAAGAACAAAACCTTAAAGGGCTTAAGTGTATTTGTTGCCGGAAAAAATATCACCAACCAAATTTATAAAGCTTCCCGATTGCACCGCCTCTCTTCAGGAATTATGCCGGGCGGCTTCCGTCAAATAAATGCAGGAATAAAGTTTAATTTCTGATATTAATTACCAGTAGTCAGGCCAAAGACACGCACCATTTTATAAACAATTTTTTAAAAAAATCAACCTTTTTTACTAAAATTATTGGTGTATTTTTAAGAATTAGTTATTAATACGAATGAGTGAGTTTGACAACGACGGAGAAGGACTTAGCGACAGGGAATTTGAAGAGATTTTGAAACGGTTCGAAGACATGCTGAGCAACGGAAGCCCGCAGTTTTTTGACGCCGACGATATAGAAGAAGTAATTGATTATTACCTGCAGTGGGCCAACTACGACTTGGCTAAAAAAGCCATTGATTATGGGATGGAACGCTACCCTTTCTCGAGCATAATAAAAATAAGATACGCACAGTATCTCTCCAGCCAGCATTACACCCACGAGGCGCTAAACATGCTTAACGAGGTGGAACAAATTGAAAAAAACAATTTTGAACTCTACATGGCCCGCGGCTACATTTACAGCCAAATGGGATTGGGCGAACAGGCCATCGAAAATTTTAAAAACGCCAGTCCTTTAGCAGAGCAAAAAGACGAGGTGTATGTGGCACTTGGTGTTGAATTTTTAAACGAAGACAAGCCACACGATGCTCTTTATTACCTTAAAAAAGCCATAAAACTAAACCCCAAAAACGAAATCGCCCTCAACGAACTGTCCTTGTGTTTCGACCTAACCGGCCGTGCCGACGAATCCATTTCCTTTTTTGAAGAGTACATCGACAATCACCCGTACAGCTATTTTGCCTGGTTTAATCTGGGTTTGGGTTACGGTCGTTTGGGGCTGTTCGAAAAAGCCATAGAAGCCTATGACTATGCACTTGCCATTAACGAGGTGTTTAGTTCGGCTTACTTTAATAAAGCCAACTCACTGGCGCAACTCAACCGCTTTGAAGAAGCCATCGAAGTTTATAAAGAAACCTTTAAATACGAAGATAAAGAGCCAACCACCTTTTATTACATTGGCGAGTGCTACGAAAACCTGAACCGATTTGAAGAAGCTTTGGTTAATTACAATAAATGTGTGAAACTGGACCCCGCCAACGCCGATGCCTGGCTTGGAATTGGCGTGGTGCTGGATGCCATGAACCGCATTACCGAAGGAGTGCATTACATTAAAAAAGCCATTGAAATAAACCCAAACGAACCCGAATATTGGTATGTGTTTGCCGAAATTCAGGAAAAACTTGGTTTTATTGAAGAAGCCGCCATGGCCTTTCAAAGAGTAATTGAACTGGACTATCCCGATTACGATGTATGGCTCGATTACTCCAAACTCTTGCATCAGGGCGGATATTTGGTTGAAGCCATTAACACCCTCAACGAAGGAATAAAAAAATTTCCTGACGTGGCCGAACTGTATTACCGCGTTGGCATTTTGTTGTTAGACGATCACAAAAGAAAAGAATCGCTGTATTTGTTTGAGCGTGCCCTCGAAATTGATTACGGAAAACACAACGAAATTTTTGAATATGCTCCCGTTCTGAAAAATGATGCGGAAATATTAAGTTTAATATCTACATTTAAAAAATAATTATGGCAGGTAGCAGGTATAATTTCGAGATTGCGCATTTACCCCATCGCACCACCAAACCCAGAAACGAGGGCGTAACCATGGTCATGGACAAGGGCATTAGCCTGCGCCAGGCCGAGGATTTTGTAAACACATCCGCCGATTTTGTGGATTTTGTAAAACTGGGTTTTGGCACTTCCATTATTACCAAAAACACCAAAGAAAAAATAAAACTTTACCGCGATGCCGGTCTTAAAGTGTACGTGGGTGGCACCTTGTTCGAAGCTTTTGTTATTCGCAACCAGTTTGATGGTTATTTAAAATACATTGATAACCTTGGGCTTAATAGCGCCGAAGTAAGCGATGGCAGCATTGAACTTGAACACGAAAAAAAATGCGAATACATTAGCAAGCTGGCTAAAAACTACACCGTGCTAAGTGAAGTAGGAAGCAAAGAAGAAGGCGTGATTATTCACCCAGCCCGTTGGATAAAAATGATGCAAAACGAATTGCAGGCAGGCGCATCAAAAGTAATTGCCGAAGCCCGCGAAAGTGGCACCGTTGGCATCTTTCATAAAAACGGCAGCGCACATACTTTGTTAATTAACCGCATTGTAAATAAAATTAAAATCGAAAACATAATTTGGGAAACCCCACAAAAAAGTCAACAGGTTTATTTTCTTAAATTGTTTGGCAGCAATGTTAACCTTGGTAATATTGGGGTTGACGATGTTATCTCGCTCGAAACACTCAGACTTGGTTTAAGAGGCGATACTTTTTTTACCTTTTTACCCGAAGCGTTAAAACAACCACTTTAATTTATTTTTTAAAATATTTTTACCTCCGATTAAAAACCGAATTTAACCACATACATTACAATGAAAATAATTACTGTACAGGAACTTAAAAAACTGATAGACGAAAAAGCCGATTTTCAACTCGTTGATGTGCGCGAGCAATACGAGTTTGATGATGCCAACCTCAAGGGCATTTTAATTCCGATGGGCGAAGTAATGAGCCGCAGCAACGAAATTGCAAAAGACAAACAGGTGGTGGTGCATTGTCGCAGTGGTGCCCGCAGCGCCAGTGTTATTAATGCCTTAGAGGCACAGGGCTTTACCAATTTGTATAACCTGCAGGGTGGAATAATGGCATTTATAAACGAAATAGGATTGTAAACACATGAGCACATTTATCGATTTTTTTCTTCATTTAGATACACACTTAAGCAATATTATGTCTGAGTATCAAAAAACTACTTATTTGATATTATGCCTTATCATTTTTTGCGAAACAGGTTTAGTAGCAACACCCTTTTTACCAGGTGACTCATTATTATTTGCAGCGGGAATGTTAACCGCCAGTACAGGTATTTTAAACATTTGGCTCCTCATTCCACTTCTAATTTTCTCCGCCATTTTGGGAGATAATGTCAATTATTTTGTCGGTCGTTTTTTTGGTGAAAAGGTTTTTGAAATTAATTTCTTAAAACGATTTATAAAACGAGAATATCTTGATAAAACTCACGCTTTTTATGAAAAACATGGTGGTAAAACCATCATCATGGCGCGCTTTGTGCCAATTGTTAGAACTTTTGCCCCATTTGCAGCGGGGCTTGGCAAAATGAATTACAGTAAATACATTACTTTTTGCTTAATCGGTGGCATTTTGTGGGTTAGCCTTTTATCATTAGCTGGCTATTACCTAGGCAACATTCCAGTAATAAAAAATAATTTCGAAAAAGTTATTTTAGGAATTATTTTTATTTCAGTGGTTCCAATTTTAATTTCATACCTTAAAGGTAAGAAGAAATAAAATTTAACAATTTCAGAAATCTTAAGGTCACAATATTAGCGGTGTGGCCGAAATGAATTACAGTAAATACATTACTTTTTGCTTAATCGGTGGCATTTTGTGGGTTAGCCTTTTATCATTAGCTGGCTATTACCT
>JADLED010000131.1 GCA_020846335.1 Bacteroidia bacterium | reverse complement strand
TAAGAACATCAACCGAGTCTTTTTTATTAGATAACAAGAATTGAATGCAATCGTATTTGATTAACATGTCGATGCGGTTACTTAATTCGCTTAAATTTTCGCGGTAATACCGATTATTGGGATTACTGAAAAATGTGACACTGTCTTTTGCAGGAAACTGAATTTGTTTTTTTTCAATACCATTAATTATAGAGTCAACTTGCTGCAGTCGTTGGCTAAAAATGGCATGTGATTTTTCAATAAAACTGCAAAAGGCCTTGCTGCTTGTGTCTTTTATAAGAATTTGCTCAAGTGTTTTTTTGTCCGGACTCAGGGCAATCATGTTCCTTTCATCGGCCAGTTTAAGAAACAAATCTGTTATCTCGGTTTTTGTTTTTTCATTTAATACCGGAAATTGTATGTGTTTTTGATTCAATTCAGTCAGCACATTTAATTGTTGCCGACAAAGCGAATCAAAATTTTGTGACTTTGCAATTGGAAGAAAAGCCAACAAAAGGAGATAAAGAAAAAACCGCATCAGGTTTAAAATTTATGCGACAAGGTAAGGATATTTTTGGGTTAAAACGGAAAATGAAATTACATGAAACAAAAAAGCTCCTCTGTTTCTACAAAGGAGCTTTTTAATTTTATTAAGCGAAAGCTTAAACTGTTCTGTTTAAATCCCATTGTTCCAGGTAATCGGCCACACGCCTTAAAAAGCTGCCGCCTAACGAACCATCCACCACACGGTGGTCGTAGCTCAAAGACAAATACATGAACTGACGAACGCCAATCATATCGCCCTGTGGGGTTTCAATTACGGCCGGTTTCTTTTTAATGCTTCCTACGGCTAAAATGGCTACCTGTGGTTGTAAAATAATAGGCGTGCCCATTAAATTTCCAAAACTTCCTACGTTGGTGAGGGTAAAGGTGCCACCCTGAATCTCATCCGGCACCAATTTGTTGGCGCGGGCGCGGTTGGCCAAATCATTCACTGCTTTGGTAATTCCCAAAAGATTTTTTTCGTCGGCATTTTTAATTACAGGCACAATCAGGTTGCCACTTGGCAATGCAGCTGCCATGCCAATGTTGATGTTTTTGTGTTTAATGATTTTGGTTTGTGTTTGGTCAACCGATACATTAATAAGTGGAAAATCCTTAATGGCTTTGGCCACTGCCTCAATAAAAAGTGGGGTAAAGGTGAGTTTTTCGCCATCGCGTTTTTCAAATTCTTTTTTGGCCTTGTCTCTCCACATTACCAGATTAGTCACATCGGCTTCCACATAAGAGGTAACGTGAGGTGCTACGTGCTTGCTCATTACCATGTTTTCGGCAATCATTTTGCGCATGCGGTCCATTTCCACAATCTCGTCGCCGGCACCAACGGCAACAGCGGGGCGATTAACAATCACTGCAAATTCGCCGGCACTAACCGAAGTTGGTTTGCTTTCTACTTTTGGCGCAGCGGCCGGAGCAGCAGCGGTTTCGGCAACAGCAGGAGCTGATTGTTTACCACGGGTGGGCAAATAAGCCATAATATCGGCTTTGGTAACGCGGCCATCCTGACCGGTCCCTTTAATGCTATCGAGTTCGGTTAAAGAAATGCCTTCTTCTTTGGCAATGCTTTTAACCAGGGGTGAATAAAATTTATCGGAACTGCCATAGTTATTGGATTCGGTAGTAGCGGCAGGGACAGCAGCCACAGGGGCAGCGACTTTAGTTTCGGCCACAGGGGCGGCTTTTGGTGCTTCGGGGGCGGCGGCTCCGGCTTCGTTGCCAATAACGGCAATTACGGCACCTACCTGCACCACGTCTCCCTCGTTAAACAAGCGTTTTAAGAGCACTCCTTCAAAAGGGGAGGGAATTACGCTATCCACTTTATCGGTGGCAATTTCTAAAACCGTTTCATCGATTTTAATTTTATCGCCCACATTTTTGGTCCATTTAATAATTGTGGCTTCGGCCACGCTTTCGCCCATTTTAGGCATTACCAAATCAAAATTTGCCATATTCCTGTTTAAGAGCTACAAAAATAGGTTTCCTTGCCTCAACTCCCAATTTTTTGTTGGATTATTTTTTGTAGTTTAGAACAATAAAAACTGTTAGAAAGCACTGTTAATGCTTGGAAAAAGTAATCTCAGGTTTTTGTGACATATATTTTAGTTGTTACCAATTTCTTAAAGCACTGGTTCTTATGATCAAAATTAACTTTGACGACACTTTCGACCCAATCGAACTGGTCCCCAATCTGTCAATAATCAAGTTTAATTCACCATTAAAAAATAACTCCGAACAACAACTAATAGTTAAAGTTTTACCTCTTGGTGACCCACTTCTGCCAAATGTGTATAATTTGTCTTTTGGGCCAATTGGTGCCGATGGAGAAATAGATGATCAGGCAAAAATTGAGCATGAAAATACAGACAAGGTCTTTTCGTCTATCTTATTTTATAGTCTAATCTTTTTACAAAGATATCCGGATTTAACAATTGGCATCGATGGTTCTAACGATGTAAGGGCATATTTGTATCACAGGATGATAATTACTAATAGGGTTTATTTAAGTGAGTATTTTGTAACTACGGGAACAGACTGGTATGTACGTTTGTTGAGAAATGGAAATATTGAACTTGATAGTGAGGGAAACGCTTTTTTTAAACCAAAACCTGAACCTTTTGATTTTAAAAGGCAAGCAAGAGATTTATACAGGTATTATATGTTCCGCTTAAAAGCTTGATTTTGGTTTTATTGGTCAAATTTCATTAAATTTGAATTGTGAAGGAAAACATTCGGGATAAAATAAAAAAAGTTGTTGCACTTGCCAATTCTTCGGTTAAGGAAAACAATAGTGCTCCTATAGAATATCCTTCAAACGATAGTTTATCAAAGTCTATCCGAAATAAGCAAGAAGCGGATATTTTTTTAGCCGAACTGGATGCAGCATTTAAAATGGCCCAATCAAGATAGGTATTAACCTAAGCCACCTCATTTGCTACTCCAAATTAATCGTATACTGTTTGTTGCTAAAAATCCGAATACAACAGGTACTTTTTTCGGATTTGTTTAAAGGCTTCAATTTCGGCTTCCCAGCTTTTGCGGATTTCCTCCTCACCAAGGCCCATTTTTATTTGCTCCTGCAAAGTGGAGTTGCCGGCATGGAAATTAAAATTCTTATCAAAAAAATTATCCCGCTTTAATTTTTTGTACATGGTCAGCAACCAGTTGATTTCAATTTTTTTTGGGTGCGCTATCAGGTAATTTTCTCTTCTTAAATCCAGGCCATAGCAACGACGGTTAAAGTATTTTGGTTCTTTAGATAAATCGCTGGGCAATGGTGTAAACGCAAAAGCAGTGTCGGGAAACTCGGGATGCCCTATTACCTGAAACGGGGTGGAGGTGCCGCGCCCTAGGCTAATAATGCTGCCTTCGAACAAACCCAAACCCGGGTATAACAACACGGCTTTGGCATTGGGTATATTGGGCGATGGCTTAACCGGTAAATTATACGAAGCCCTGCGGTCGTAGTTTTGCATGGTAATAATCCTGAGTTTGCATTTAACCTTGTTTTTAAGCCAGCCCTCTTCGTTGGCCATTTTTGCGTATTCGCCGGTGGTCATGCCATAAACAATGGGTACTGCGTGAAGGCCTAAAAAACTTTTAAATTCTGCCTTTAAAACCGGACCATCAATGTAAAAACCATTGGGGTTTGGCCGGTCAAGCACAATCAGTTCTTTTCCATTTTCGGCACAGGCTTCCATTACGTAACAAAGTGTTGAAATGTAGGTGTAAAACCGCACACCAATATCCTGAATGTCGTAAACCAACACATCAATGTCTTTTAGTTGCTCT
>JADLED010000130.1 GCA_020846335.1 Bacteroidia bacterium | reverse complement strand
GTTATGCTTTTAAATTTTATAAGTTTTCCTGCACTCTTTAAAGGTCAGGCCACAAGCACCATTTACTCGTTTACTGCCAACAACATTGGTGGTCAGCCGGTGAGTTTTGAATCGTTTAAAGGCAAAAAATTATTATTGGTAAACACCGCCAGCAAGTGTGGATTAACACCGCAGTACGAGCAGTTGGAAGAACTTTATAAAGAATACAAAGATAAAGGCCTCGTGATTATAGGTTTTCCGAGCAACGATTTTGCACATCAGGAACCGGGCAATAACAAAGACATTGCCGAGTTTTGTGTGAGAAATTATGGCGTTAGTTTTTTAATGATGGAAAAAATTTCGGTGAAGGGCGACAGCATCCACCCCATTTACGAATGGCTTACTTCAAAAAAATTGAACGGTGTTTTAAACTCTCAGGTAAAATGGAATTTTCAGAAATACCT
Source organism: Bacteroidia bacterium (assembly GCA_020846335.1). Lineage (GTDB taxonomy): Bacteria > Bacteroidota > Bacteroidia > B-17B0 > Aurantibacillaceae > Aurantibacillus. The sequence continues at coordinate 3,017 of JADLED010000130.1, read as the reverse complement.
GATTAACGAAAAGGGCGAATTGGTGGACATGGTTAGTCCGATAAAAAAACCGAATTGCAGAAAAATAATCCGTTGGTTGAACAAAGCCTAAAAGTGATAACTAAAACTTAAACCGTAAACAAATTCCCGGCTTGACGGATTCGAGTATCTGTAACGGTTTTGTAACATAAAATAACTTTCGAACGAGATTCTTTTTGTGAACTGATACTCCAGGCCGGCAAACAAACGTGTACGCCTTACCGGTAAATCCTGTATTCTATAAAATGGCGAGTTGAGTTCGGACGCCACATAAAAATCAAGTGTTTTGTTTATACTGTATTTGATGGTGCCTTTGTTTCTTTCATAAAACAAGGGTATTTGCCCATTGTCGCTGGAATAAACGTTTTCCATGCTTGCCTGCACCACGTTGCGGTAAATAAAGGTGAACTGTTTCCATTTTTGCCTTAGCAGGAAGCCTGCATATAGTTGGTGTACATGGTTGAAGCTTCCGTCGTTTCTGCGTTTTCCACCATACACATAATCTGCTAAAAACCTCAGGTGTTTGGATATTTTGTGTTCGTACCCAACATCAACAAAGCGTTGAGAAAACTCTGCTACATTGTTGTGAAAGCGGTTTTGCAGCGTTAGATTTAAAGTACCCTTGTCCGAAATTTTTTTATCAAATTTCAGATATAGCCACAATCTGGCATCCTGCGGCGTTTCCTGAGCAGAGAGCCTGCTTCCAAAAGAAACAATTAGCAGGCAAAGGATTATATGGTAGTTGGTTTTCAGGACTCGAAATAATAAATTTTTACCTGTGCCGAGTCTTTCAAAAAATCAATCTTCCCAATTGAAATCCTCACCACATCAATGCCTGTGCGTTTTTTTATATCTTCAATTAACAAAGTGTGATTGGCGCTGTTAACCAGTTCAATGTTGTCGTAAATAATTATTTGCACCATTTCTTTTTTAAACAAGATTTTACTTTCAAGTAAAAAAGCCAGTAAAATAATGAGGCCATTGATGATGCCTAAAAAAGCGTATTCATACCCATCGCTGGCATCTTTAATTTTAGTAACCGCATTTATAAGTCCCATGGCAATTACCAAAAACAGGTAACTCATGTCTTTAATACTGATGTCTTCGGTGCGGTAGCGCAACATGCTAAACACGGCAAAAAGTCCGAAAGCCGCGCCCATGCTTAAATCTACTTTGTTGAGCAAAAAGCAGATGAGAAAAATAACGAGGTTAAAAATAAAAAAGGTAAAAAAGAGTTCGCTGCGTTTGTACACCCTGAAATAGACCAAACGCACAAGAATAAACACCGATAAAAAATCAATGGCGAGTCTGAAAAAAAGTTTCAGAGAAATTTTTTGCATGGCTTCTATCCCCGAAACCAGCGGTTCGTCAGAAATTTGCAACAGGCTTAAAAGAGTGGTCATACATTATTTTATTTAGTGAATTTAATTTTTGCTTAAAATTATTTTTTTTGAGTTGGGGATAAATGTAAGTCATGCCCATACAATACTTACTTAAAGAGGCCTGACGAATGTGCTGTTCTTTTAAAACATGTGTGATTTTACTGTTTAACTTCCCCACCCGCTTTACCTCTGCAATCACCAGGTTTTCCATTTTATGATGCGCTTGTTGGTGATTAAATTCCAAATTTACATCAATGGTTACCCGTTCCTTCAGCTGTTTGTCTACCAGTGTAATCCGGTTGTAGTTAATCCAAATAACTGGTTTAAGTGACTGAACCGTGTAGGGTGTTTTTTTCTGAATAAATTCACCGGCTCTTTCATCCAGCTCCTCGGGATTGTGTTTGTACTTAATCCGGTCTTTGATTGTTCGGCCTTTGTTGTTTTTAAATTTAACTTCCAAAAAGGCCAGATTGCTTTCCACATAATTGCGGTACCGTATTTTGTAGCGGTTAAGTGCGCCATTGTGGTGCTTGTGGTACAATTCCAACGATGGTGTATCGAAATAAAGTGTTTTGTAGCCGGGTAATTTATTTTCGGAAATGTTTAAAACAAAATAATCCTTGGTTAATTTTTCCAACACAAGTGGTAATTGACCCAGAGAAAAGGAGTATTTAGTATCCATGCGGTCCATCAACTTAACGCTGTCCATTTCCTCAAGGCCAATGGTATCAAAGGTATTTAATATGTTAAGTAATGCCTTCAATTATTTGGTGGTGTAACTAATCTTTTTTGTGGAAACCAGATTATTTGCCGCATCGTAAGTCAGCTTTCCGGTTTTTAAACCTTTGGCGTCGTAAATGTAAACTGTTTTTTTCAGTTGCTTGCCATTTGCATCGCTGTGCAGTTCTTCCGTTTTCTCGCCTAAATTATTGTATTTATAGGTTCTTTTTTCTTTCAATATATTTTTTTCGTCAAACTCCTGTTCTTCGAGCATATCCCCATCGGCATTGTATTTAAAACGGGTGGTGGTTTTCAAATTTCCATCTTTTCCATAATTAATTTCTTCAATCGGTAAGCCCGCGCTGTTGTAGCTTGTTTTAGAATCGGTAATGGTTTTGCCTCCCTGAGTATCGGTTACAGTAATTGCCTTTATGCCGTATTTTTTTATTTCCTTTTTTTTCTGGGCCTGCAACATGCCGGCAAACATGCAGAGAAAAACAACAACACTAATTTTTTGCATACCTATTTGTAGATGGTTATCTGGTCTAAAGTTACTGTTTGTTTTTTTGACGTAATGTTAACTTCTTTCACAAAAACCGTATCGCCCGATTGCGATTTAAGAGTATTGTCTTTTGAATACACGTAAATGGTGTATTTGCCCGTGCGCAGGTATTTGAATTCAAACTCCCCGTTGTAATTGGTTTTTACCTTATCGCCATAACTTACGTTATTGCCGTAAATTATGTAAACATCTTCGTCGGTGGCAGCGTATTCTCCGTTTTTTACGGTAAATCCGGCATTCCAGTCCTGCGCCCAAATTTTACCTTTAATGGTGGCCCTTCCACCCTCGCCTGCTTCCTTTTTGCAGGAAAAAATTCCCAAAAGCAGACCAATAAT
>JADLED010000129.1 GCA_020846335.1 Bacteroidia bacterium | reverse complement strand
TTCCGAACCCATTATTAAATCAAAGGCATTGCTTTCGGCGGCTTTAATTTTATTTTCGAGTGAGAGGTACTTTTTTTCCTGATAGGAAATGCCTTCATCATTTTCTGAAACCTTAATAATGTTGGCTGCCACAATTCCTATTTGCTCGTTGCGAAAACATTTCACCAATTCAAAAATGGTTTCGGGTTTAAAAAGAACATTGGCATCGGTCATTATCAGAATTTGTTCGTCGCCTAATGATTGCAGGTGATTAATGATGTTTATTTTCCCTACCCGGCCTTCAAATTTTACGAGCTCCAGATTGCTGTAACGTATTTTGAGATCTTCCACAATGCCATCAGTGCCATCCACCGAGGCGTCGGAACCCACATACACTTTTATTTTGTTTAAGGGATAGCTGCTGTTAAATACCGAAATAATTTTTTCTCCAATCACCTTTTCTTCATTAAATGCTGCCACCAACACGGCCACCTGAGGCAAATCATCGTTCATTAAAAATGATTCACACTTTTTTTTGGATTTGGAAAAAAACGCAATCATAAAAAAAGGATAAAACAAATAGGTGTGCATAATTAACAACACCGAACCCGCAAATATCAACAGCCACAGTTTATCCATTCAATAGGCTATTATAAAAGCGGATGAGCGATGATACAACTTTTGAATTATCAAATTCCTGCGACGAAAACTCTGCCGCATTTTTCGAAATTTCCTCGCGTTTTAGGTTATCGCTCAATAACTCAATCACTGCTTTGGTAAAATCGGTGGCATTATCGGCAATGCAAATGTTTTTACCATGGGTGTAATTTATGCCTTCTGCGCCAATGCTGGTGCTCACAATGGCTTTGCCATAAGCCATGCCTTCAATAATTTTTATTCTTAATCCACTGCCCGACCACAGGGGCACAATCATCAACTGGTGCTGGCGGTAAAACAGCTTTCCGTTTTCAACGTTTTCGATTATCAGCACATTGGGTTTGGTAATGTGGAAAAACTCGAGCGGCATGCCTCTTCCTGCCACAATAAAACGGGCTTCGGGTATGGCTTCGTGTACTTTGTCCCAACAATTTTCTAAAAACCAGGTAACAGCTTCCTGATTGGGCAACCAATCCATAGAGCCAAAATAAAAAATGGTTTTTGGTTTTTCGTTTACTGTTGTTTTTTCCTGATACTCTTTAATGTCCACACCGGTAATGCACGAAAATAAGAGTTTGTTGCAGCCCAGGTCAGTAAACGCTTTAAGGTCGGTAACCGTAATAGGCACAACGGCATCCACCTCCGAAAGCACTTTCATTTCAAACCTTTTGAGCCGCGTGTTTTGAAGGCTCAGATACATTTTACGGAGTTTTCTTTTTTCGTTGGCAATGTGTCGGTTCCAGATAAAATGTTCCACATTGTGGGCCCTTAAAACAATTTTTGCTGACGAGTATTTTTTAATCGTGTGAATGTAAACACCCATAAATAAACCTTCGAGTTGCACAATGTCAAAACGATTGTTTTTTAGTGTTGCAATGAGTTGTTGCTCAAATTCTCTGAATAAAAAACGCGAAACAAAATAAGACTGGGATGAAAACAAATTGAGCAAAGCCCCGCCAATGCTGGTGTTTGTATTGCGATATACCGACACGTAATGGCTCCTGGTTTTAAATTCCTGGGGCACCAAACTATCAGCTTTAAAATGCTTTTTGGTATTAATGGTTAGCAAATGAAGTTCAACATCGTTTTCAATTAAACCTTTGGCCATGTTGTAAATGGCAATGCTGCTACCATCGTTGGCAGGATAAGGCGCTTTGTTACATATTTGCAGCAGTTTAATCATTCTTTTTTTTGGTGAACAATTTACCAATCCACGAGTAATAAACGGTTACATCGAAAATAACGGAATCTTTTGCGGCTTTGGAAGTAAGGAAAATACTAATTGGTAAAAATATTACCAAAGGCATCCACAATGCCTGCCAGGGTGGCATTTGCCCTTCGAGTGCCAGTTGCATATACATCTCGGTGAGAATGTAATAGGCCAGAAAAAAGAACACCGAAACAATTACCGGCAAACCTAAACCACCTTTTTTAATAATGGCTCCCAAAGGTGCACCAATAAAGAAAAGCACAATGCAGGCAAAACAAATAACAATTTTTTTATGCCACTCCATGAGAAAGCGCAAAAGGGTATCTTTTTCAGTATCAATGTTTATCTGCATGGCATCCAGATTACCCGAAGCACTTCGGCAAATGGTGAGCGCATTTTGTATGGCGTTGTTAAAATCCTGTGTTTTAAGGCTATCGTAAAAGGTATGAATGTTAACTAAAGTGTGTTTTTGAGTGCTGTCGCGCAAACGGTCTGAAGTACGCGAATAAAAAAAGCGGAGCGATTGCACTTTGAGGTTGTCGGTGCGGCGGTTAAGCACCCGGCGGGTTGAATCGGCCACCGAATCTATTTGCCAGATGTTGAGCATGGCTTCATTGTTTTTAAACAACTCCTCGTTGGTGCGTTTCATTTTAAAATCTTCGAGCGGAATATTTACCTGCAATTGTTTGTAGCTGAGCTGCGACAGGTTTTTGTAACGTGCCTGTGTGTTTTGTGGCGAGCTTTCCTCGTAACGGTTGCCATCGCGCAAAATAAGTACCAGTTCGGAAGTGTCGGCTGTAGTGGTAATCTTCCCCGAGTGGGCATACATTTGAATGGTGTTGCCCAAATGCTGACTGTGATCGTAAATAAAAATATCTTTAAGTGTGTCCTTATTCTGCGATTTTTTTCTCACCAGCAAACTGTAATTATCAATGCCATTGTAAAAAATACCTTCTTTAATATTTACAGTTGGTTTTTTTTGACGAATGTCGTAAAGCAAGGATGATGATCTGAGCATCACCACCGGCAGAATAAAATTGTTGAATAAAAAGGTGAGTCCTGCCAAAAACAAAATAAGCACAAACACCGGTTTAATAATGCGGTAAAGCGAAAGTCCGGATGATTTCATGGCAGTGAGTTCGTAATGTTCGGCCAGATTACCGAAGCTCATAATAGAGGCCAACAAAACGGCCAGCGGAATACATTTTGGAATTATAGCAATCCACGCGTAGGTAAATAATGTGAGTAAATCAATGGTTTTAAGCCCCTTTCCAATAAAATCGTCGAGGTAGGTAATTACAATTTCAACGAGGAAAAATAAAAATACACTGATGAGCAAAGTGGCAAAAAACGGAGGCAGAAACGCTTTTAACGTTAATGTATGTAGCTTTTTTAGAAACACAATAAGGTATAAAAATACGTTTATTTGGGTACTTTTAATTTAATAAATTAACTAAACTTTGTTATTTTTGTTGACTTATGATTAACGGAAAAAAAATTGTAGCGGTGCTACCAGCTTATAACGCCGCGCTTACTTTAAAAAAGACTTACGACGAAATTCCATTTGATATTGTGGACGATGTGGTTTTGGTGGATGATCACAGTAAGGACAACACTTCGGAAGTGGCCCGCGAAATTGGGATTAAACACGTGGTACGTCACGAAAAAAATAAAGGCTACGGTGGTAACCAAAAAACCTGCTACGACCATGCCATGAAACTGAATGCCGACATTGTCATCATGTTGCATCCGGATTATCAATACACACCAAAACTCATTCAAAGTTTAAGTTATCTGATAGCCAACGATTTGTATCCTGTGGCTTTTGGCTCGCGCATACTTGGTAAAGGCGCACTTAAAGGCGGAATGCCCATGTATAAATACATCTTTAACCGCTTCTTAACCTTCACGCAAAATGTGTTGATTAATCAAAAACTATCCGAATACCACACCGGCTACAGGGCTTTTTCAAAAGAAGTAATTCAAAAAATTAATTACCACGCCAACTCCGACGATTTTGTGTTTGATAACCAAATGATTTCTCAGATTTTTTACGCCGGATTTGATATTGCCGAAGTTACTTGTCCAACCAAATATTTTCCTGAAGCCAGTTCTATTAATTTCAGAAGAAGCATGAAATATGGTATGGGAGTGTTGGGCGTTTCTTTCACGCATTTTTTTAACCGTATTGGGATTTTAAAATCAGAAATCTACAAATCTAACTAAGTAAAAACGCATGGCGGTTTACCGATTTAAAGTTTGCATGGAGGACAATGAAGACATTGCCCGCGACATTGACATTAATGCAGCTCAAACCTTTTTACAGTTTCATACCATTATTCAGGAAGCCTTTAAGTTTGATGCCAAACATGCCGCCTCTTTTTTTGTGAGTGATGATTACTGGCGCAAGGGTCAGGAAATTACACTCAATAAAGAAGATTTGCCATTAGAAGAAGAAGAAATTCGTAAAGGTGTTGATCCTAAAAAATTAATGGCCGATACAAAAATTGCCCGATACATTGACCAACCGCACCAGCGTTTTGTGTATGTGTTCGACCCCAATGCCCAATGGTCGTTTTTAATAGAAATGGTTAAAATTGCCGAAGAAAACAAACGATTGGTTTATCCCAGTATTATCAGAAGCTACGGCAATCCACCAAAACAATACAAACAAATTTTACCGCCAAAAGCAGAATTAAATCCCGACAACCCTTTGGCAGCGCTGTTAGCCGAACCTGAAGCCGACGACGAGGAAATTTTTAAAGCCATAGAAACCGGCGAAGAAGGCATTGAGGAAGATGACATTGACAGTCTTGAAGGAGAAGAAGGAGAAGAGGAAGAACAAAGTGAGGAAGGCGAAGATGAGAGCGGAGATTTTGGTTTTGAACACGGCGAAGAAGAAGAACATTAATTCCTGAAAAAGCCTGCTGAGCGAAGTCGAAACACCGGCTGCTGAGCGAAGTCGAAACACCGGTTGTTGAGCCTAACCTGATACCGGTTGTTGAGCGTAGTCGAAACACCGGCTGCTGAGCGAAGTCGAAACACCGGCTGCTGAGCGCTGTCGAAGCACTAATCCACTCCCCCATCGTTAATAATCTCACCGTCCACCACGCCAATAATTTTAAAATCGGTGCGGCGGTTCTTGGCGCGACCTTCGGGATTATCGCTTCCATCCGGATTTTCGTTGGGCGCCACAGGTTTACTTTCGCCATAACCTGCTGCTTTTAATCTCTTAATATTAATGCCTTTTGCCACCAAATAATTCACCACACTTTCGGCACGTTTTTGCGAAAGTTTGAGATTGTACTTATCATTACCCTTACTATCAGTGTGCGATTGAATTTCGATGATTAGTTCTGGATTGAGTTGCATTAAAACGAGTACGGTTGTGTCAATACTCAGTTTACTCGATTCAAGCATATTGGAGCGGTCAAATTCGTATTGAATGTTTGGAATGTGAATGGGGTCCTTGGGTTGTTTGGCTAAATGCAAATCCTTGTCAAAATTCAGATTTCCGGTCACGCCTTTGGTGGTAAGCTCGACGCTGCTACCTAAAAAATCTTTTTTCTTAACCACAATCACATAATCCTGATCGGGCTCCAACTTCGCGTTGTAGTTGCCCTTGCTGTCGGTTTCAACGGTTTTAATTAAAAACTTTTCGTTGGTTTTAGGGTCTTTCAAAAATATTTCCACGGTAGCGCCGCTAATGGCCGAAAAAGGATCAAGCACATCGTTTACACTGCCTTTTAAATTCACATTCACATATTGATTATTGATGTAGGAATAAATATCGTCGCAGCAGGTAGAATTTTTTAAAGTATTTCCCCCTTTGCGGTTGCTCACAAAAAAGCCTTCCTTGCGATTGGGCGAAATGGTGTAATAAATTTCGTCGGCACCACTGTTAATTGGCTGGCCAATGTTGCTCACCGTTGTCCATCTCTTGCCATCGCCTGTGGCCTTATAAACATCGTAACCACCCAAACCGCCCATTCCATCTGAACTGTAATAAAGGCTTTGTGTTTCGTTATCAAAATATGGGCTCAATTCGTTTTGCGTGGTATTGATTTTACTGCCTGCGTTTTTAGGGTCTTTGTAGGTTTTGGTTTTTTTATTGTAAACCGTGTACCAAATATCCATTCCTCCTTTTCCTTTCTTTATGTTGCTTACAAAATAAATCACATCGCTGCCTTTAACGGGATCGGTGGTAACTGCGGGCATGGTAGAGGTGTATTTGGGATTGTTGATGTTCTTGGGCAACTTAACCGGTTCGCTCCAGGCATCATCCACTTTTTCAGAAACGTAAATGGCACAAATCATTACTCCCTGCAGGTTGGGCGTGCAGCGTGTAAAATACAGGCGTTTGCGGTCTGGACTAAGACAGGCATTTCCGGTATTAAAATCAGGGTCGTTTAAACCAAGACCATATTCACCAGAAAATTTCCATTTCCCGTTTTTACGTTTGGCCAGATAAAGTTTTCGCTTAATGCTATTGCCGGTGTCTTCATCGCTCACTATTTCGCGTTTTTCGGTTCTCAACGAGGTATAAATTAGGGTATTTTCGTCAACCACCAAAGGAGCGGCTTCGGTGTTTACTTTGTTGATGGCGGTATCCAAACGGCTAATCACCAGTTTATCGCGCTTGGAAGTGATTTTACTCACCGAATCGCAGAAAGCAATTTCTTTAGATGCTTGTCTTTTCATCACCTTATCCTTGCCTTTGTATTGTTTTTTAAAAGCCGCAAAGTTGGTTTTGGCGCTATCGTAAAGCCCGTTTGATTTTTGCATTTGAGCGTGGTAATAAAGCGCTTCGGGGTATTTTTTTTTGCCTGCCACGTATGCATTTAAAAACATGTGTTGGGCACGCTCGTAGTCGCGCACCTGCATATAAGCTTCGCCCAAATAGTTCATCACACTCACATCCTTTTTATTTTTCTTTAGGCAGGCTTCAAAAAAAGTGATGGCCGAGTTGGGGTCGTGTTGTTTAAGCGCGCTTTTTCCTAAGCGTTTTAAAAGTTTGGTGCTCGAATTTTTTGCCAGCACGGAGTCGCTTTGTGCGTAACCAAAGCCGCCCAATAAAATAAAAAGTAGTATTAATTTAATATCTCTCACAAGGAATGGTTCTTTGGGTTAAACGGGCGCTTTTGCCATGGTAGATAAAGGCCATTTCGTAGGCGCCTTTGCTATCCACCGAGGTTTTTAATTGCGAAAAAGTTACATCGTAACTCAATCCAAAAGTCCAGTTTTTAAAATTAATACCTGCAGTAATAATACCGGCATCCGGATTGCGTTTAAATCCACTGCGCCACATAAATCCGGCATACACCGAGTTGTCGTAAAAAGGGGTTTTGGTTAAAATGTATTCAAGGTTTAGTCCACTCACCCAATCGCTCACCAAACTGGTGTAGCCATAAAGACTGTAACCATGTACAATCACTTTTTCGCCCATATAAACTTTTAAACCCAGATTATAAGCCTGCCTCATGGACAATTTGTTTTTGGCATTTCCCACAAAGCTTTCGTTGGGTTGATTAATGTGAAACAGAGCGTATCCAATTTCAGGTTCTATTTTACCAAAGCGTTTGTTAATAGCAATGCCTGAATTCAAATCCAAAAACGTAAGATAAGAGCTTTGATTGGCTTCGTTATTAGGAAGTGTATTATCAAAACTACCAATGCCCCAATTGAGCTGATTCGGGAAACTGTGCGCATTAAAATTAATGGATTTGGTAACCAAACCCGGCTGAACTCCTAAATGGAATTTAAAACCTGCCAATTTAAAATGCCATGCGCCCGAAGGTAAAATTTTATTCACATTCAGGTTTCCCCCCGATTTGTCGCTCACAAAAAGTAAGCCGGCACTCAGGTTAACATTGCCCGGATAAAAGTTGGCATCACCACCAGCCGAGTAGGTATTATAAGCCTTGCTAATGTCGCGCCACTGGCTGCGGTAATTTCCAAAAAAACGATAGCCCCCTTTGTAATTTCCGGTGTTGGCAGGGTTTAAGGTAAGCGGAGATAAATAGAACTGGCTGAAATGAATATCCTGAGCCATCACACAATGTTGAACAGTCATCCACAACAAAAAGGAGTATAGCGTTTTTTTAAGTAGCATTGTTAGCGTATGAGTTTAAAAGTTCCTGATTTGGTATAGGTTTCTTTGGTGTAAGATTCGGCCGAAACCTGATACACGTAGGTTTCCATATTTTGAGGCACACCGTTAAATTTGCCGTCCCAGCCGTGTTTCAATTCGTTGGTTTCAAAAAGCAACTGGCCCCAGCGGTTATAAACTTTAAAATAGTTCAGCTTTTTTATTCCCCAACCATCCGGAAAAATAAAATCGTTGGTACCATCCTCGTTTGGTGTAAAGGCAGTTGGTACATCCACAGTGGTAATTAAATTAATTTTTACCTTGTAGGTGTTCACCGACTTAAAACAACTCAGCGGATGATCTTCAAGTGTTACACTATACGTAATGTCCACTGTGGTGGTGGTTACCGGATTAAAGCAGTTCACACAGTTAAGATGATCAATTACAGGTGTCCAGGTATAAGTATAATTGCTGCCCACATTGGCATTGAGTTGAACCGTTTGGCCTATCACCACTGTAGTATCCCAGTTTATTTGCGGTGCTGCCTGTTGCACAAAAATATAATCTGTGGCCGCAGGACTCACACAACCATTTTCGTCGGTAACTAATAATGAATAGGTGGTCGACACCAGAGCAGACGTATTTAAGGAAAATGTGTTTTGTGTGCTCATACTAAAATTAGTTATACCTCCCGGATTAAGTGTGGCAGTTAAGCCACCCGAAACACCCGGTGCCCCTCCTCCATTCAACACAAAGGGCACTTGCGGACAGGAAGTGTCCTGCACACTCAAATAAGCCGAAGGCAAAGGATTTATGATTATTTTTTTAACCTTAGTGGCGGTGCAACCAAATTGTGGGTCGCTAACATTAATGGCCACCGTATAAATACCCGCTGTTAGTGCCGTGTAATTAAGCACACTGCTATTCGAACTTTGAGCGTTGGCATAGGTCCAGTTATAGGCAAGTGTGGATGGCGAATTACTGGCACTGTTAAAGGTAAATTTATCAGGAATACCCAAACAGTGAATGGTATCTGCCTTTGCAAGTTCGTTGTTGCGTTTAAAATCAGCATCTATTTTTAGCAATTTAATCACCGTGTCTTTGTAGGCCGGACAGGCGCCTGCCGGATCGATGTAAAACATGCGCAAGGTAACAGTGCCGCTTGGGTTGGCCGGAAATGAAGTATATGAATAAAAATGAGAAGGATTTGTTGGTTGCAACACACTGAGTATGGTATTGGATTGGGCGCTGTTTACCCCATAATCCCAAACCCACCATTCAACACCGTTGCGGTCAAGTATTTTCATTTCGAGGGGTTGTCCCAAACAAATGGTACTTTGACTAATTGTCATTCCCGCTGTGGGCCTGAACACCGCAATGGTATAAACTTTTGTAGATGTGCATTGGCTCGGAATTGTTGAAACACTTAAACTAATAGTGTAAACCGCATTGTTGGTGTATTGTGTGGCCACCACCGAACTGGGCACAATGGGTTGACTGTTGCCTAAACCATTCCAATTTAAGGCAATTGGTGTGTTACTCGGACTAATGGTGGAAGTACTCGTAAACTGCACCACCGCAGGCATACAGAATTTATTTTTAACCTCACCCGTTATGGCATCTGCTAAAACAAAATTGGCATTGGGATAATTTTGCACCACAAACAC
>JADLED010000128.1 GCA_020846335.1 Bacteroidia bacterium | reverse complement strand
CTAATAATTTCTTGTTCCAACTTGGTGAATTTGGGTTTAATATCATCTGCTAAATTGGTAAATTCAATTTCATCATATAGTTGCCTGATAACATCTACAACATCATCCAATTCGTTATTTTTGTCAAGGAAAGCATTGACCCCATTCCTTTTCATTTCCTGAATTACATCTTTATTATCAATATAAGTAAGCATGACTATTTTTAGATTCTTGTCAACTTTTCGTATTGCTACCAATGCTTCACCTCCGTCCATTACAGGCATTTCCAAATCCAACACTACTACATCGGGCTTTAATTTTTTTGTAAAAAGCTGCTCCAACAAAACTTTTCCGTTTTCCGCTTCCGCAATCACATCTATCTTTTCTTCTTCAAGATAACTGCGGAGTGCTTGCCTAAATATTTTCTGATCCTCGGTAATAATAACCTTTATTTTTCTTTTTTTAGAAGGGGATTTTTTCGACATGGTTTGTTGCTTTAAATTTTAACAAGTGCAAATTACAAATTATTATTTCTGCAAAAAATAACAAAAGGCTACATAGGGTTTACCCTATTACATAATTGTAACTATACTTTGCTATATTTGCCCTACCCATCAATGGAAAATAATCAGGCATATCTCGAGAATAAAATTAAGTTGCTTACATTCTTGCTAAATCACGAAGTACTAGATAGACAAATGATTTCTGATGAACACCATCACGCATACGGCGGACTTACTGGCGCCAGGGTTTACTTGAGGCTCATAGCAAAGCATGGCGATAAAATTGAGCCAATTGTAAAACAAATGACCTTGGTATTAAATGAGACCGTTGACCAGATGCGAAGCATCAACCGAGCAATCTATTCTAAGGACACACAGAATGCTGGCATAGTAAGTGGAATTAATGCTTCCATCAATCGCCTTGCTGCAAAGTACAAATGTGGCATTGTAAATTTATCAGCTATCGAACATCGCTTAAATATTTCTCTGCTTAGGGAGATTGGAATTTTTTTAGTATGCCATAGTACTATTGAATTTCTATGTCAATATCCGGGTAACAGCATTTCAGTTAATTTGGTTTTAAGTAATAATAACTTAGTATTTACCTGCATTGGTGCCGAATCCGAAATACCAGCAGAGACAAAAGGGTTTGCAGATAATTTACTCCAGGTGGTTGAAGGTAGAGTGCTATGGCAAGAGGCAACACCATTGCCTGAAACAAACTGGAAAAACAGTTTTGTATTTGCCTTTAAGCTTCTTGAAGAATCAGCTTAGTGGCTTTGCGCTAGGTTATTTTCAGTTCGTAGGCCAAAAACAGGCATTCGTCTATAATTTTTCGGAGTTGTTTGATTGTGCAATTAAATGAAAAACCATTATTTTAGTGCGCACAGGATATGCCTTGCATTCCTTGTAATTTTGTAACCTATTATTAATTAAAAAAAACAAAAAAAACATGGCAACATTTACAGGACACGAAAATCACGACATCCCATTAAGCGAGGCCTCCGCATGGACGGCCAATTACAGAAACGCAAACCCCGGTCAAATAAATGGACATTATTTTGGTGGCGATGCTATTCAAAATGTTCTTGCACAAACTGGCTGCGTAGGACTTCGTATGTATTATGCAATTAACGATGAAGGAGTTAAACAATTAATTATTGTTGGAGTTAATGCCGACGGTAATGATTTAGTAAATGGTCTTCTTTTGGATAGGTCAGTACTTTGCCCACCAACTTGTGGAAATAGTAATTCCCTTAACAGTTAATGAGTAACAACCTTGCATTTAATATTTTCACTTATATTTCAATTTTTAGTGTATTGATTCCCATCACAGCTGGGCTTGTAAGAATTAAAACCTTTGACAATGTGTTAAAGGTTTTATTTTTTTATATCCTCGTATCAATTGTGTCTGACTCAACGAGTTTAATATTAGCGTATAAAGGAATACACAATTATTTTGTAAGAAATATTTATGCTGTTTTGGAGTGTTCCTGTTTCGCTTACATTTACTTTAATAAATTTTCTTCTTCAAGAATAAAAAATTTTATTCTGAGATTTTACTGCTTATTTATGATATTGTTTATTTTTATCTTTACCTTCAAAGGAAGTATAAACGCAGCAGATAATAGTCTCAGTACGTTAGAGGCCATAGCGATTATTATGGTGGGGCATACTTATACCTATATGCTTTTCAAGAGTAAAGAAATTGAGGTACTGGAAGACGATTCGTTTTTCTGGATTAACAATGCTATCCTGGTATATTTCAGTGCCAATGTTATTTTATTTCTTTTTTATGGTTATATCGAAAAATTTGAAATTCACAGATACTATTTACTACATAGTTTGCATTTAATGTCTAACATCACGTTTAATTTAATATTAGCATTTGGAATATGGAAGGTCAAGGCGAGTTAACTTTATTCATATTTCTGGCAGTCTTATTTGTTATTACACCAGCTGCAATAATAATTTCCTCCTCAAGTTTATACAAACGTAGGCTTAAAGAGAAAGAAGCAAAAATTAAGGAAATTGAATATCAAAAACAGATTGAAGGTTTTAAACTTGTGGTTGAGGCCGAGGAGCGGGAGCGCGACAAAATAGCCAAAAACCTACATGACGGAGTAATACCCGGCTTTTGCGCCATCCAAAGTAATCTTGAAAC
Source organism: Bacteroidia bacterium (assembly GCA_020846335.1). Classification (GTDB taxonomy): domain Bacteria; phylum Bacteroidota; class Bacteroidia; order B-17B0; family Aurantibacillaceae; genus Aurantibacillus. The sequence goes on along the minus strand of JADLED010000128.1, from coordinate 8,536 downwards.
GCATACTAATGAACTTGCTGATGAGCGCCACAAAGCAAAATTCTATAAGGACATTAACACTTTGTCAAAAAAAATAGCTGAAGTTAGAGGTATTACTCATGACTTGGCCTTGCCCACGCTTAACAAAGAGGGCTTAATTGCTGCCCTTGAAGAACATATCGACTATCTTTCAGAGGCAGATGAAGGTGAGATATTATTTGAGAATAAATCTAATTACGAAAATAATTTACCTTTTACAACCGCTGACCAAAACAACATCTTTCGCATCTGTATGGAACTAATGCAAAATTTGTCTAAATACGCTCACTACGATTCATTGCAGGTTTGTATTAGTTCTGCCGAAGAATACCTCATTATTGAATTTATACACGATGGCATAGGAATAAATAACGAAGCAATTAAAGAGTTTACAGAATCAGGCCTTGGTATCGGTTTACAATCTTTAAAATCCAGGTCTATGATTCTAAATGCCAACATCGACTATTCTTTTGATGAACATACGGCGGGGATAGTTTTAACAGTACCGTTTAATTATATTGCCAAATAAAATGACAGAGTTAATATGAAGAAACCGGACGTAATTCGTATAGCAATTGCAGAGGATCACAATATTCTACGCGAGGCGTTAATACCAATGCTGGAAAGTGATAGCACAGTGAAGGTTTTATTTGATGTTAGCAACGGCAAGGAGCTATTGGAAAAACTGGCTTTGATGCAGCCCGACATTTTATTACTGGACGTTGAAATGCCAGTTTTAGGGGGTAGAGAAGCGCTCAGGATTATGCGCAAAGAATATCCTAAAATGAAGGTAATTGTCCTTAGTTCCCATTATTCACGAAAAATTATTGTGGATTTTATTAAACTAGGAGCTAATGCTTTTTTACCAAAAACAGGCGAAAGAAAAGTTCTAATGGAAGCGATAGTTGGTGTACACAAAGACGGTTTATACTATGATAAATACGTTTCGGGAATAATGGCCAAAGAGCTTGCCAAAAGCGGAAACAAGGAGATTAGCGATGTTTCCTTTTCTGATACTGAGTTGGCTATAATAACAATGATATGCCAGGACAAAATAAGTAAAGAGATTGCAGAGGCTTTAAATTTGAGTGTTAGGACAGTGGAATACCATCGGTTACAAATAATGAAGCGAACCAATTCCAAAAAAGTTCCTGACCTTTTCACCTTCGCCATCAGGCATAACCTAATAAAAGTGATATAAATATTACTTGTATTTATGTTTTTCTGAATTGAGTAGTTTTCCATTAAATTGGTTAGTATTTATAGATGTGGCATAAACCCTCTTGTTTGTTTAAATTTACTCTATGTCAGTAAAAAAGCGTTTAACCACCATTGTGGCCGATAACAATCGGTATTACAGTCGGGCTCTAACCGAATTTTTATCAGCAAACAAAATTGATGTAATTGCGCAAGCTGAAACAAAAGACCAAATTCTTTCAGCGCTTGCAAGTGAAACACCTGATGTTCTCATATATGATTATTTGAGCTATTCAGAGAGGTTTGAAAACACAATGAGTTTGCTGTTAAATGCTGTACCTGATTTAAAGGTACTGGTTGTAAGTCTTGACAATAGTGAAGGCGACGTTAAACTCTACCTTTCATGCGGTGCAAAAGGTTTTTGTGATAAAAATATTAAAGATTACCAGGACTTGGTTAATGCTATTAAAAAAGTTAGTTCCGGAGAAACAGTTGTAATCATGGACAAGGTTCTCACAACTTAACAATTCCCATAAAAAGTTTTTGTCTTTTCCTCACTAAAAACTCATCTAAATATTTTAGATTCATATTTCTGCTATCTAGGTAGGGTTTACCCTATTACAAGCAATTAATAACTCTCGTATTTTTGACGCACCATTATTAAGTAGTTTCAAGTTGCGAAATGAATAAGTTGCTGTTAAAATTTGAAGAGGTCTTTAGTTTGTATGCTCCCTTTTGGGAGCAATGGGCTAACTATTCCTTTAACGGACTAAATAGCCAGGATATTTATTTGATAAACGCCCACCGGTTACATGAATTTAAATTTGAAGCTGGTGATAATTTAATGTTTTATAACAAAGCTGAAACAGTTGAATTAGTTGTAAGTAAACTAAAAAGCACTTACGCTAATTACCAGGAGTGGGTTCTAATTAAATTTCAATTCTTATTACTTTTTACTTCGGGCAAAGAAAATGTTTTGAAAACACTTGAAACTCCAATTGAGTATTTACCCCTTGATAATTCATTAAAAGAAATAATCAGAAGTTTTAAAGGAGACACTTTGAGTGAAATATTTAAAAACTATAGTGATATTGATTTTAAAAGTGACAAAATATTCGGACTAATTCTAAAGTTTAAACTAAGGTATAATATTTTGAACCCTGTTGATTATGGACGCTGGTGATTTTGCAAAAAGGTTGTCTCACACCATAGAGGCATTGAGGGACTTAAGGGGGTTAAAACAATTCGACCTATCAGATGCTATGGGTATTGACCAATCCAATTACTCAAGAGCCGCAGCAGGCCACCGCCCATTTAATACGGCAGAATTACAAATTGCAGCCGACACTTTAAAAATATCTGTTCTTCAAATTATTGCCATCTCTTATGCCGATTTGCTCATAAATGAAGAGTTGGTGCCACTTTCCAAATTGCTTCAACAATTCGTTTCACAGGTGGAAGGTCGTCCGCAAAATGAACCTTTAACCGAACAAGAAATTGAATATCTCATCAAAAAACTCCGACAAACAAATTCTGACTTTGGAAATAAAATCTAAAACGTTTTAGATTTTATGCGCTACACGCATACGAAAGTTCTTTGTTTTATCAATTAATTTTTTGAGGTTTGTTTTAATAAAAAATCATTAAACGCCATGAAAAATAAAATTTTTATTCTCACAACTCTGTTAGCCGCAAATGTTTCACTGCAAGCACAAATCATCCCACCACCTATTCCAATTCCTGATTCAATTCCTGAATACAACGGTACTTACGAAGATATTGGACAAAATCATTTGTTTTATCCCAATGGGGGGGAGATTCGCTTCAACGATAAAACCTCCAGCTCTGCAATAGATAATGTGGCCTACTACACAAAGTATGCCTGGCCACAACAATATCTTTTATACAATAATAATATTTCATTTGTTTTTTCCAAGCGAGTTAATCCTGCCGGTACTCCCGTAGATTCATTACACCGTATTGACCTTGAAATGGAAAGAAGTAATAGTTCGGCCTATCTTGCAAGAGTTGACACACAAAACTTTGCGGTTTTAAATTACCTAACAGAATGGTTTAGCAGTTCGGGCAGAATGGATGTCAAGGGAAGTGCTGCCATCGCTTGCCAATCTATTTATCCGAATATCGACATGGTTTATACCAGTAACAATACCGGGCTAAAAATCTATTATATTGTTTACCCTGGAGGTGATCCAAACAATATCATCTTACACGTTAACGGTTCCAAAAGCAATAACCTGAGTGGGAATGACCTTGTAATTAACGCAAACTGGAATAGCATCAAATTTGTAAAACCAAAAATGTACCAGTACACACTAAGTAATAATATTGTAACTCCGGTTAACGTTTGCCCTGCATCTTGGCAACCTCTTGGTGCCGACCGCTATAAAATTACTACCAGCACACCATGGAACCCAACACTGCCATTGATAATTCAGGTTAGTCAGGGAGTAGCCGCACAAGCATCGGTACAGGGGCTCATGTGGAGCACTTACTTTGGGGGTACACAGTGGGATTTGATAAACAAAAGCCATTTTGATAGTAATGGCAATTTATATGTCGGCGGTCAGTCAGCTTCAAACTCATTACCTAATTCAACAGGCCCAATTATTACTATTCAAGGTAATTCCAGTTTTATTGATGGATTTATTTCCAAATTTAACTCATTAGGTCAAATAGTATGGAGTACCTTTATTGGTGGGTCGAGTGATGAAGAAATTTTTGATTTTGACTTTAATGGTGGCAATATTTATTGTGTAGGTAAGACCTCTTCAAGTAATTTAGGAACTGCAACCAAAAGTGGCGCTGGCGTTTTAAATAACTCCACATTTGGAGGTGGAGTTTATGATGGATTTATTTTACAAATTGGATTTGCAACTAATGGTGCAATGATAAATAAATGGACTACTTACCTCGGAGGTAATGGCGAGGATGAGTTAAGGGGTTGTAAGTTTGATAATTCTGGAAATCTATTCGTGGTGGGTAGTAGTGCATCAACAAACCTTGCGTTAGTGGGTAGTACTGGTATGTATCAGAAATCCTTTAATTCAGCGCAGCTATCCCAATCAACACTGCCTGTTACCGATGCCATTATTACAAAGTTTGATGCTGGAACAAGCGCTCAAAGTTGGTTTACTTTCTATGGTACCGATTCGCTTGGTACAAATGCACACAGCCTGGCCGCGGACAAATTCTACGGTATCGCTATATACGGTAATGATGTTTATGCCTGCGGAAAAGCCGGAGGTACCAATTTACCTGGAAAAATAAACTCAAAATTTGTGCCAGGTAATTACGATGGTATTTTGGCAAATTTCACCACTGGTGGTGCAATCAACAATTCAAAATTCACCGATGGCAACATAGTTAACTATGCTGTAAATGCAGAAATCGGCCTTGTTTTTACAGTCGGTCAAGCAAATAGTCTAATGTCCCCTGTTAATTCAGGTAATTATTATTATGATGGCACTTGCGCAACCTCGGACTACGACGCTTGCTTCAGTGTCAATGGCCTGAATTTATCAACAGCAATACACAATACTTTCCTTGGCGGTAGTTTTGGCGATGCTGCTTTCGACATCGATTTCGCGAACAACTATGTCTTTTATATTGCGGGAGGAACTTATAGTAATGATTTTCCAACAACTGCTCTCTTTAATATGTACTCGAGCAATGCCAATGGAAATTTGGACAATTTCGTAGTGGCATTTAGCATCGGAAATCCCAACATGAAATGGGGTACATATTTAGGCAGTCCTGACCAGGAAACACAAAATTTACCATATGGTGGCACATCCATTGCTATAAATGGATCAAACGTTTTGCATATAAGCGGTTGCTCAGCATCATATAACACGTTTCCCCTTCATAATGGATTAGGCATTCCACATTATCAGTGGTTTAACCCTAGTATTAATATTGGTTCAACGGGCACAATTACACGTTTTGATATGATTGGAATAAATGGTACAGTAGGTTTAACTGACTTTCCAAATACTGCCTTTGCTTATGGCTTGTACCCAAATCCAACCACTAATTACCTTCTGATTAATAACAGTGATTTGTTAAGCAACGAATTACGCTATGCCATTTATGATTTGACTGGAAAAAAATTGGCAGAAGGAAATCTAGCTAATCATGAAATAAAACAAATTGATGTGTCATTTTTAATGAATGGGGTTTATATTGTTAACGTCAGCAACGGTACAAAAACATTCAGTAACAAATTTATAAAAGCAGAGAATTAAATTGATTTTTCATTAACTTTAACAGTATGAAACTCAAAGTCAATTTCGTTTTTATTCTTTTACTCCTTTTACAAGAAATGTCAGCCCAGCAAAACTGGGTTGGCATTCCTTGTTATAAACCCAATCAAAACGAAGAAATAAATAGAATGTTTATCGATTCGTTGCATAACGAGATTATTTTAAATAGCAATTATGGCCACAAAGCCTGCAATAGCAGCTACAAGGGTGTGTTCAGATATGATGGAAACTTGTTTAAAGATTTGGATTTTGGCCTAAATAAATTTGACCCAAATCTTGCTGCTAATGGGTATTTAGTAATGGATTGCATTCCCTATAACAATAAAACATTATTTGGAGGCGGTTTTATCAGCGTTGGTTCAAATACCTTGTACACTAAATCGATTGCGTTGTGGAATGGTGCAGTATGGGACACTTTTCCAAAACACGTTTTTAGTAATAAGGATAATGGGTCAGGAGGTGGATTTAATGGCTTTTTCAAACACAAAGGCAAATTGTGGATGTATGGAAAATTTGATACAATAGGCAATACCATTTCCAAAAATCTTTGCAATTTTGACGGAAACAATTTTACCCCACTTCCAGCTATTCCTGATTATGACAACGATTACATAATAGGTAAAGCTAAGGTTTATGACAACAAGATTGTAGTCACTGGCGATTTTTATGACCCTAATTCATGGTCTTCAAGGGTAGCAATGTACGATGGAATCACATGGGCTTCCGTTGGTATCGGTGTGAAGGGCAGCTTGGCCGCTGTTGTTGATTTAGCCATTTATAGAGACACCCTTTACATTGCAGGTAGTTGGTCAAAGACTGATGGCAATGTGAGTAACCACATTATGAAATGGGATGGAACCCAATTGTTTGATGCAGGTTTTGGTAATTTTTACAGTTGGGCTGGTATAACCAGCTTGGTAGTTTATAGAGATAGATTATATGCATTAGGACCTTACGACCATGCCGCGAATAAAAAAGCTTATGGCATATCCTATTACCAAAACGGGACATGGACAGTGCCACAAGATAGTATTGGCAACTATGGTGTTCGATATGGTGTTGTTTATAATGATGCACTGTATATTGCCGGAGCTTTTAAAAATATTGGTAAAGACACAACAATAAAAAACTTTGCCTGGCTTGCTTGTCCTGATTTTGATGCTGCTTCGGGTTGCCTCAGCGGAATAAAAGAAAATAGTCGCAACCGGTTGAACTTGAAACTATTTCCTAACCCGGCAACAGATAAAATATTTCTTCAATCTGAATACAGCCTGAATATTGAAAAGCTTGAAATTATAAATTCATTTGGGCAAATAGTTTTAGCTGGGCTAAGCCCTGGAATTATTAAAGATTCTAATACCTGGGAGGTAGATATTTCAAAACTTTCAAAGGGAATATACTTTTTAAAGGCTGAAAATAATCGCGGACAAAGCGTATTTAAAATTGTTAAGGAGTAAAAGGCAGTTATTTTATATATTTTGATTCAAACGAATAGAAGGAACATTAAAATTATTTAATTAAGAGTGAGAGATATTTTTATATATAAAATATTAAAAATAAAGAAATTGACTTTCTTTCTATTATCAACAATATTTTATCTTTCAGACGTAAATGGTCAATGTACAAGTCTGTTTTCTTTTGGAGCAAACTTTGAGACAGTTAATTTCTATAATCAATCGACAGTTTCAAATGCACATTTCTTTTGGAATTTCGGTGATGGTACTGGTTCAAACTTGAAAAATCCAATTCACAAATACTCGGAGACGGGAAATTATATGGTAACGCTGTTTGCAAGAGACACTGTTTCTAGCTGTTCTGCCTTTTACGATTTTTGGATTAACGTCACAAAGAACTCATTAGATAGCTGCCAACCGATTAGCTTAATTGACAGTATAATGCTTTACAATAATTCCTACTACCTCCAACTATCAGATAACTCAATAAACTGTAATAACTATTCACTTCTTTTAGACGGCGGATCATCGCAGAACTTTCTTTACTCTTGGTGGTGCAATTTACCTTCGCCTCATGCTAGGTATCTTAGTCGAATTCGCTATCGTAAGTATGACCCCATAGTTAATCACGTTGTAGATAAACGTATGGTTTACAAATCGCTTCCCTTCAACTATTCAAGTGCTAAAAACTACGATAGTTGCTCTGCCAATTTTGAATTTAAAGTTGTTTCCCAAGACGCAAATGGTCAACGCATACTTTATACTGCTATGAATAGAACTGCGACCTCTTACTCTTGGCGAATTGTTGGCTTTGGAAATCCAATTCTTTCTTCTAATGATACAATTAGTCAATATTATCCTTTAAATCCTGATGGGTTTTGGGCAGTCTTTTTGAAAACTACCGGGTCAACAGGCTGCAAAGATTCTTTATGTCAAACAATTCGCATTCAGGATAAAATGAACACCATTACTGGAATTATTGAAAACAATGAGCAACGTGTAATTGTAAATGTCCATCCAAACCCTGCTCATAACTCATTATTTATAGATTCTAAACTTGAAATAAGAAAAGTCATAGTTACGGATGCTCTCGGGCAAGAAGTACTAATGTTCAATACCATAGAACATAGCAAAGAATTAGATATTGCTAACTTACAGCCTGGTATCTATTTTTTGAGGACTGAGAACACTGACTGGCACGAAGTTTTTAAATTTGTTAAAGAGTGAAGTTACCTTAAGGAATTTATTTTTTGAGGGCGGAGAACAAACAAGGTCAAAGTGTATATAAGTTTTTGAAGGAGTTAAGTGTGTAAAAAAAAATGTTACCTGCTATTTATTGGGTTTATAGTCAGGATAACAGACCCCGTCCAGCGCAACTGGCGGGGTTTTCCTTTTAGTGGTAAAATCATCTACATTACAATTTTATTCTAAACTGTATTCCAAAAGCGATTTAGATTTTATGCGCTACACGCATACGAAAGTTCTAGGCTTTGACAAAATAATTTTTGAGTTTTGTTGGAAACAAAATTTAAACGCCATGAATAAATCAAGATTACGCATTCCAACTATTAGTGCAGTATTAGT
>JADLED010000127.1 GCA_020846335.1 Bacteroidia bacterium | reverse complement strand
TGATTCACTGAGTGTAAGCACAGGCGCATTAATAGCCAGTTTTTTTATTGCCAGAGCGCTCCAACCAATATACACTGTAATAAAAATAAAAAAAATCCAGGTGTATGTTTGGCTTGCGTTAATTAAACCAGAAAAAAATTGGTAATAGGTAAACCCGCCTAAAATTAAAAGGCTCAGACTTAAAAATACAATCAGTATTTTTCGGTTTAATCGGATTTCAATTGTTGGCATAACTAGTTTCTTTTAAACCAAATCAATACCCGTACTTCTCCTTCCAACGCATTTTTAAAAAAGTACGTTGTTCATTTTCTCTGGCATTGTTGCCGGGTTCGTAAAACTTTTTACCACTCAGTTCATCGGGTAAAAATTCCAAATCAATAAAATTGTTTTCATACGAATGGGCATATTGATAATCTTTACCGTAATTCAGATTTTTCATGAGTTTGGTGGGCGCGTTGCGTAAATGCAAAGGCACAGGCAAATCGCCGGTTTTATTCACGGTTTCCAAAGCCTCGTCAATAGCCATGTAGGAGGCGTTGCTTTTGGCGCTGCAGGCCAAATAGGTGACACATTGCGCCAGTATAATGCGGGCTTCGGGCATACCAATTACATTAACGGCGTTAAAACAATTGTTGGCCAATAGCAGAGCATTGGGGTTGGCATTTCCCACATCTTCACTTGATAAAATAACCAGTCGCCGGGCAATAAACAAAGGATCTTCGCCGCCTTTAATCATTCTTGCCAGATAATACAGTGCGGCATTGGGGTCGCTGCCCCGGATAGATTTTATAAAAGCCGAAATAATGTCGTAGTGTTGCTTGCCACTTTTATCGTACATGGCCAGGTTTTGCTGAATCACATTTAAAACCAGATCATTGGTAATCACAATGTCGTTGCTGTTTTGCGAGTTCACCGTAATTTCAAGTGCGTTCAGCAATTTACGCGCATCGCCGCCACTCACACGTATCAGGGCTTCGTGTTCTTTAAGTGTTATGTTTTTGCGTGAAAGAAATTCATCTTCTTTAATGGCCGACAAGAGCAATTGCTGCAAATCATTTTCTTCGAGCGATTTTAAAACATACACCTGACAACGCGAGAGCAGGGCAGGGATGACCTCAAACGAGGGGTTTTCAGTGGTGGCGCCAATTAAGGTTACCACGCCTTTTTCAACGGCACCCAACAAACTGTCTTGCTGCGATTTACTGAAGCGGTGAATTTCATCAATGAACAACACGGGCTTGTTCTGATTAAAAATATTGTTGTCGCTGGCTTTTTCAATTACTTCCCTCACATCTTTAACGCCGCTGTTGATGGCACTCAGCAAATAAAAGGGACGTTTTAACTCATTGGCAATAATAAGGGCCAGCGAAGTTTTGCCCACACCGGGCGGTCCCCACAAAATCATAGAAGGGAGCAGGTTGTGTTGAATGGCATTTCGAAGAGCGCTGCCGGGGCCTATGATGTGTTGTTGCCCCAAATAAGTGTCCAGATTTTTTGGCCGTATTCTTTCGGCAAGTGGCTGCATTTGTTTAAATAATTTAACGCTTAAATAAGCAATAAATTCCTACTTTTACGAAACAACTTTTGGATTATTTTTAAGCCTTAATTAGAACATTTAGTTTAAATCGATGAAAAATTTTTTGCTAATAGGAACCCTGGTATTTGTATTGTTTGCTTTTAAAAACGAAAAAGATCCTTTGCACAAGCGCACTTTTAACATCAGCCTCGACGAAATAAGAGACAGCGTTTCGGTTAAAAAACCGTTTAAAGATGTGATTGAGTTTAAAAACGGCAAGCTGCGCAGCAAATATTTAAAAAATAAATTTGCCTACGACTGGATGCTTTACCGCATTACCAAGGATTCAACATTTATTGATTCAACCGAAACGGAAGTGCGTTGGCTGGAAGTAGAGGCACATGCCACCGACGAAAAAAACCAAACCGTGCTGATAAATTTTACCACCGTGGAATGGGACATTGACGGTGAAATTAAAATTACCAAAAACGATAAGCTTAAAAAATACTTTGAAATGGTGGGTCGTGAAAAAGGCGGAAAACCAAAAAAATTAAGAGCACCACGCAAACACATTATCGAAATTCAGAACGAAAACAATGCCATACAAACTCAAACCATTATTGCTCCACCTGGAAGTAAGTAAAAAACAAAACATGATAAAACGAAATTTTAAAATGGCAGTAACTTTTTTTACGGCCATTTTTTTTGCAAACGCCTGTGGGCAAACAAAAACCAACCAAGCTAACACAAACATGGAAACAGAAAATACCAAACCCGCTGAAAAGCCTGCCACCTCTTTGGGAAACACGGATACTGCCACTTTTGGAGCCGGTTGCTTTTGGTGTGTTGAAGCAGTTTTTCAACGCCTCAATGGGGTAATGAGCATTAAGAGCGGTTACAGTGGAGGCACTGTAAAAAATCCCTCGTATAAAGAAGTGTGCAATGGCACCACCGGCCATGCCGAAGTGTGCCAGATTGTGTTTGATAAAAGCAAAATCAGTTTTGAAGAATTGTTGGAAGTGTTTTGGAAAACCCACGACCCCACCACGCTAAACAGCCAGGGCAACGATTTTGGAACCCAATACCGCTCGGCCATATTTTATCATAACCTGGAACAAAAACAATTGGCCGAAAAATATAAAAAGGAATTAAATGAGGCGCATGTTTACAACAATCCCATTGTTACCGAAATCAGTCCTTTTACCAACTATTATCCCGCCGAAGATTACCATCAAGACTATTTTAACCAAAATGGCAGTCAGGGTTATTGCAAGTTTGTGATACAACCCAAAGTGGAAAAATTTGAAAAGGTGTTTAAAAACAAATTGAAGCACTAGGCGCTTCAATAATTTTTTGTTACTTAAATTCCTGCACAAATCCGTAATTGTAAACTCGTTTTTCGTCGCTTGGCAATTCGTTAAAGGCCTTGTAGTATATAAATTTTTTGTCTTTATCAATGCCATTAAAAATGCGGGCCACTTCTTGCCGTATGAGCAGGTTTTCTTCTTTTAATATCAAAGTGTCTTTTAAATCAATGGTGGATTGATAAAAAATCATTGGGAAATACCCGTCTTTTCCCAATCTTTCAGGAAAAATGCGAAACAATTTTGGTTTGGTTTTTATGTTTTCAAGCGTTAATGGCAACACGTATTTTTCGTTGGCTTCCTTAATCAGTTTGTCGTAAAAATCTTTTATTTGGTTGTGCTTGTTAAAGTGCCAGAATTCGTTGGCCGGTTGCAGGCAGTTGTTCGATAAAATGGCTTGGTCAATAGCATCAATCATATAGCCTTTGTTGTAAAATTGTTGTGCTTTTTGGTATAGGTCGAAGGAGGTTTTGCCACCAATGCTGTATTGTCCAAATTGCAGAATATTGAGTTTCCACTCAGATTCGTATTTTCCGTAAATGGCGGTTATCAGCAAATCATTTTCCAAACCCACCGGCATTAAGAGTGACACGTACATTTCTTTATTCAGTGCCAGATAATCCACCGAATAATCGTTTTGGTTGCCACGGCTGGAAGCCACGTTATGCCTGATGTTTACTGAGTCGCTGATGGTATAATATTCATCCAAAAGCGAATAGGTGGTGGCACTAAAAAACGAATTAACCTGCTTTACAATTGCAGGAATATTTTTGCCATCGTTAATGAGTAAGGTTGGCGACATGATGGACAATACCATGTTGGCATTGTTGGTAATGATTCCCTGAAATAATTTATCGTTGAGATGTTTTATTTTTTCTTTTTCAGACGAGGTAATTTCCGCATTTTTGTAAGTGCCTTTTTTGGCTTGGTTGCAGCCCATTATAAACAAGCCGAATAGTATAAGCGCGTAGTGTTTAAATTTCATCTGGAAAATATTAAATTCTTAATGCCGTAAATGTAGGCAAATATTGGAGGGTTTCTAATTCAGTTTGGCAGGCACCACAAGGTCGAAACGGGGAATTTCTACGGTAAATTCTTTTTCATCGAGCAGTTTTACAAATGTGTAAAACCCTTTCATGTAGCCAATTTCGCTTTGCAAATTGCAACCACTGTTGTATTCAAATTTTTGACCGGGTTCTAAAACCGGGGTTTCGCCCACCACGCCATCGCCTTCCACCACACGTTTATCGCCATTGCTATCGGCAATGTCCCAATGGCGGCGCAATAACTGCACGCTGTAATCGCTTTTGTTTTGAATGGTGATGTAGTAAATGAAAAAATAATGGTTTTCTTTGGGCAAACTGTGTTTGGGCCAAAAACTGGATTCAACCGTTATCTCAATATTATTGGTGGTGGTTTTTACCATTTAAGCGCTAATTTAAACGCTTTAAGTATTCCCGCTTCGATTTCGGCTTTTTTTAACAATCTTCAGGCAATTGCCTCGGCATTTATTATTTCGTTATACACCTTTACGTAAAGCGGCAAAATGTTTTCGATGTCGAAGTTTTTGGCGTGTTCAAAGGCATTGTGGCTAAATTGTTGCAGCAGTGTTGGGTTGCTCAATAATTTTAGTGAGTTGGCAGCCATTTGATCCACATCGCCCACGTTGCTTAAAAAGCCTGTTTTACCTTCGATGTTTACTTCGGGCAAACCGCCGCTGTTGGTACTAATTACGGGCACTTTCATGGCCATGGCTTCGAGGGCCGCCAAACCAAAGCTTTCGGTTTCCGAAGGCAAAATAAATAAATCGGCAATGCTCAAAATTTCTTTTGGATCGTTAATCTTGCCCACCAACACCACATCGTGTTGCAGATTGAGCTGACGGATGAGCAGTTCAATGCCCTGACGTTCGGGGCCATCGCCCACCAACATTAATTTGGCAGGTAGTTGTTTACGCACAATGTCAAAGGTTTTTATCACATCTTCCACACGCTTTACCTTGCGGAAGTTACTCATGTGTACCATTATTTTTTCGTTGTGTGGCGCATATTTCCGCTTCACGCAATAATCGTGGCCCGATTCGTAATCCTTAATGTTTATGAAATTGGGAATAACGGTTATTTTATTGTCGATTTTAAAGGTTTTGAGCGTGTCTTTTTTTAAACTTTCTGAAACGGAAGTAATGGCGTTGCTGTGGTTAAGCGAGAAACGGATGACCGGTTCAAAGGCCGGGTCGCGCCCCACCAGGGTAATGTCGGTACCGTGCAATGTGGTAACGTAGGGGAGCTTCATTTTTTTAGATTTTAAAATCTGTTGCGCGGTGTAAGCCACAGAGTCGTGTGGAATGGCATAGTGTACGTGCAATACGTCTAACTGTTCGTAAACGGCCACATCTACAATTTTGCTGGCCAACACACTTTCGTAGGGTTGGTAATCAAAAAGCGGGTAATCGTTTACGTTAAATTCGTGGTAGAAAAGGTTTTCGTTAAAAATATTGAGTCTAAAAGGCTGACTATAGGACATAAAATGAACTTTATGACCTTTGTTAGCAAGGGCTATGCCCAGTTCGGTGGCAACCACGCCGCTTCCGCCGTAAGTGGGAAAGCAAACCATTCCAATGTTCATAGGCGGTAAATTTACAAATAAAAAAACGATGCCTATTGCATAATCTGGGTTAAACTAAAAAAGAATAAGTCTAAAATTTTACGCGCAGGATTATTCCAGATGTTATGAAAGTTGAACCGAGTATGGCGTGTTATTTAATTGGATTTAAAAATCCACTCACACTAATTACCCATTCTTTGTGGTATTTTTTAAGGTAATTTTCGTGTGCGGCCGGGGCAAATGTTTTCAGCGTTTTTGGGCCTTTTAAATTACTAAAAATGGCCATAGTTTCCTCATTGGATACCTCTTCGTCTTTAAGCCCATACATTAACAAAGTGGGGCAGTTAATAGCATTG
>JADLED010000126.1 GCA_020846335.1 Bacteroidia bacterium | reverse complement strand
ATCCTAAAAAAGTTGACTTAAGTAAAATCAAGTAACCGATATAAAATTAAATGGAAGTAATTAACACATCAGGCCGTAGAAAAACATCAGTTGCCCGTGCATACGTGAGCGTAGGTTCAGGAAATATTGAAGTAAACGGAAGAGACTATAAAGAATATTTTACCACCCCAACCTTACATTTTTATGTAACACAATCATTAGTGGTTGCCAATGCGCGCGACAACTGGGATGTGAAGATAAACGTGGCAGGCGGTGGCATCACCGGGCAGGCACAAGCCATTCGTTTGGCCATTGCAAAAGCCCTTGTGGAAGCAAACCCTGAATTGAAAAAAGACCTTCGTTCGGCCGGTTTAATTACCCGCGACCCACGCATGGTTGAACGTAAAAAATTCGGTCAGAAAAAAGCACGTGCCCGCTTCCAGTTCAGCAAACGTTAATCAACTTACAAACGAGAGAGAAAATATCAAATGTCAACAAGAACAACATTTAACGAATTACTGGAATCAGGTGCACACTTTGGTCACCTTAAAAGCAAATGGAATCCGGCAATGGCGCCTTATATTTACGCCGAAAAAAACGGAATTCACATTATTGACCTTAACAAAACTGTAGCCAAGATCGACGAAGCTGCCGATGCGTTAAAACAAATTGCCCGTTCAGGCCGTAAAATATTATTTGTAGCTACCAAAAAGCAAGCAAAAGATATCGTTGCCGAAAAAGTTAAAACCATCAACATGCCTTACGTTACTGAACGTTGGCCAGGTGGTATGCTTACCAATTTTGCAACTATCCGCAAATCGGTACGCCGCATGAGCCAAATCGACAAAATGTTTGCCGATGGAACTTTTGCCAACGTGTCAAAACGCGAACGTTTACAATTTTCGCGTGAGCGCGCTAAATTAGAAACTCAATTCGGTTCAATTGTTGACCTTAGCCGTTTGCCATCTGCCCTGTTTATTGTGGACATAACCAAAGAACACATCGCCGTTGCAGAAGCAAAACGTTTAAACATACCTACTTTCGCCATTGTAGATACTAATTCAGACCCTAATCAGGTGGATTATGCAGTACCTGCAAACGACGACGCTTCAACCTCTATTTCTTACATCATCGACCTTATGGTAAATGCTGTAAAAGAAGGATTGTCTGACCGCAAAATGGATAAAGAAGCAAACTCCGAAGAAAACGACACCAAAGAATTAAGCGCTCACGAAGCCGAACAATTGGCTCAGGGCATCGTAATTAAAGGTGCTGAAGAAGAAGAAGAAAAAGGCGGCGCTAAAAAACCTCGTCGCAGGGTGGCAGCAAAAAAATAATTGAAACTAAATCCCGATAGCTATCGGGATAAAAGCGGTCATCCTCAAAAAAGGCTGACCGTTTTTTTTAATAAAACACTGAACTTTGAACTCTAAACTTTAAACTTTGAACTCTAAACTCTGAACTTTGAACTTTAAACTTTAAACTTTGAACTCTAAACTTTGAACTTTTCAACTCTCAACTAATAAAATAAAACTATAAAAAAATGGCTATCACAGCAGCAGAAGTAAACAAATTACGCCAGCAAACAGGTGCAGGCATGATGGATTGTAAAAAAGCATTAGAAGAAAGTAACGGTGATTTTGAAGCCGCAGTGGATTTTCTTCGCAAAAAAGGCGCTAAAGTAGCCGCCAATCGTCAGGATCGCGACGCTAAAGAAGGTGTGGTATTGGCAAAAACCTCTTCCGACAACACATTTGGCGTAGTGGTTAGTGTTAACTGCGAAACGGATTTTGTGGCTAAAAATGCCGACTTTATTCAGTTTGCCGAATCCATTGCAAACATTGCTTTGGACAAAAAACCAGCCGGTATCGACGAGTTAAAAGCCCTTCCTTACAACAACGATATTACCGTTGGCGATAAATTTATGGAGCAGGTTGGTAAAATCGGCGAAAAAATCGACATTGGTTACTACAGCAGCGTTAACGCGCAACAAGTTGTAGGCTACATTCATCCGGGCAACCGTTTGGCCGTTGCTGTTGGGTTCAATAAGAAAGTATCTGACGAAGTGGCAAAAAACATTGCCATGCAATCGGCTGCTATGGCTCCTGTAGCCATTGATAAAGACGATGTGGATCAAACCACCATTAACCGCGAATTAGACATTGCCCGCGAAACAACCCGTGCCGAAGGTAAACCTGAAGACATGGTTGAAAAAATTGCACAAGGCAAGCTTAACAAATTCTACAAAGAATCTACCCTGTTAAATCAGGAATACTTTATCGATAACAAAATGACCGTGCGCCAGTACCTGCAAGGGGTTGAAAAAGACCTCACGGTATCAGCATTAAAGCGTTATTCATTATCTTAATCATTTAATCCCGGTTTTTTAACCGGGATTTTTTTTGAATAAAAATTTAATAAATCGTACAAAGTAAAACCTCCTGCACCGGAATTAATAAATAACTTCGTTGTGTTTGTCAGAAAAAAAACAAGCACCTGTTTTTTGTGCAGACGTAAAAATTGAAAATAAAGAATGAATAAAAAACTCCGTGCAGCACCTACCCTCTCTGCGCATTTGGGTTTAAAAAAGAACTATACCAAACTATGAAATACAAAAGAATACTTTTAAAACTAAGCGGCGAAGCCCTGATGGGCGCCAAAGGATTTGGAATAGACCAAAACCGCCTGATGGAATATGCTCACGAAATTAAAGAAGTGTATACCGCAGGTTGCCAGGTAGCCGTGGTAATTGGCGGTGGCAATATCTTCAGAGGTATACAGGCCGAAAAAGGCGGCATGGACCGTGTGCATGGCGATTACATGGGCATGCTGGCTACTGTAATTAATTCAATGGCCATACAGGCCGCGCTCGAAGGTTTGGGTGTGCAAACACGCCTGCAAAGCGCCATTAAAATGGAACAAATTTGCGAACCATATATTCGTCGCAAGGCTGTGAGGCATTTAGAAAAAGGACGCGTGGTTATTTTTGGTGCAGGCACCGGCAACCCTTATTTTACAACCGATACGGCTGCCACCCTGCGCGCCATTGAAATTGAAGCCAACGTTATTTTAAAAGGCACCCGCGTGGATGGTATTTACACTGCCGACCCCGAAAAAGACCCAAAAGCCACCAAATACGAAGTCATAAAATTTGAAGAAGTGTATGAAAAAGGACTGGAAGTAATGGACATGACCGCCTTTACGCTTTGCAAGGAAAACAACTTACCAATTATTGTGTTCGATATGAATAAAAAAGGCAACCTCAGTGATCTGGTAGCCGGTAAAAAAATAGGCACTCTGGTACAGGTTTAGGCAATCACTCAATTAATTTAAGAAACCGATGGCAAGCCGTCGGTTTTTTTATTGTTTTAATACTTCTGATTCACTCGTTTGCTTTTGTATTGCATTTTACTTTGTGCCCTTGCTTAAAATTGTTAATCATTTAACGCCCATCTTCTAATGACTGTTAAAAATTCTTTAATCACTAATTTTTTTGACTTATTACCACAAAACACCACTTTTATTTTCTTTTAAAGTTCATATTAATGAGAAACAGAACGTGAACGAAGAAAAAAACAGAGGTCGAATGTTCGCTTTCGCTCTCATTCTCGCTCTGTTTTGTACCCAGGAGGAGACTCGAACTCCCACGCCTTGCGGCATACGCACCTCAAACGTACTTGTATACCATTCCAACACCTGGGCATGTTATACTTCCCGTCAACAGACAGGACAAACATTTGAGTAAACGGCAAATTTTACCGTTGAGAGCGCAAAAATATAAAATTTAAGGCTAAACTTGCATGTTTTTACAAAATATTTGTATATTTGTCGCCCGTTTCAAAGCCGCTGTTTACACAAGGTAAAGTATGCTGGAACGATTAATTTAAAAACAAAATAAAATGAGCATTTTATTAGACTACGTAAAAACGCAATTAGTTCCTAAGGTTTCCCACCCTAGCTTTAAAGCCGGTGATACCATTACTGTTTCATACAAAATTAAAGAGGGCGATAAAGAACGTATTCAGCAATTTACTGGTGTTGTTATTCAACGCAAAAACGAAAGAGCCACTGCCTCTTTTACCGTACGTAAAATGAGCAACGGTGTGGGTGTTGAACGTATTTTCCCTGTAGCCTCTCCATTTATCGATAAAATCGAAGTTAACAAAGTAGGTATCGTGCGTCGTGCCAAATTGTTCTACCTGCGCGCCCGTACCGGTAAAGCTGCCCGTATCCGCGAAAAAATTCAGGTATCGGCTTCTGCCACTGTTTAATTTGTTAAATAACATATTTCAGATAAAAAGCCGGTTCAAAAGCCGGCTTTTCTCTTTTATTTTGTCTGGTTTGTGCTAAATTTGTAAGTATGGATATTAAATCTAAAGTAGAAGAATTACTCAGTAAAGAAAATTACACCTTTACCCAGCTGGCAGAATACCTGCACATGACCGAAACCGGACTGGAGCATGAGTTGAATAATAAAACCCTTGAGTTGCGCAACCTCGAAGCCATTTCAAAAGCACTCCGCGTGCCACTTTACGGCTTTTTTAGAGCCGAAGGTGCCAAGTTCGACCGCAGCCAAAAACCATACTACATCAATCAACTGTGGACCGGCGAAGACAATACCAAAACAAAAAAACAATTGCAGGAAGAAATTGAACTCCTTAAAAACATTATTGCACTTAAAGAAGACCAGCTTAAAAAACTGGATTAAAAACACCCTCGCCATCAATTCCCCGCAAATTCTTATCTTTGACTAACATTTTATATGGTTGCCGACCTTTTAATTACCCTTTTATTAATATTGCTCAACGGTTTTTTTGTAGCTGCCGAGTTTGCACTGGTTAAAGTGCGCGCTTCGCAACTGGATGTAAAAGCACAAAAAGGAAGCAGTAGAGCCAAAACAGCCAAACAACTTATTGAAAAGCTGGACTCTTACCTTTCGGCCACTCAATTGGGCATTACACTGGCCTCGCTGGCCCTTGGTGCCGTTGGCGAAGAAGTAATTGCCCATTTTGTCGACATTGGCTTTGCCAGCGCTGGCTACCCTCTCAGCGAAGCCTCCAAACACAGCATTTCACTGCCCATTGCCCTTGCCATGCTAACATTTTTTCACGTGACACTTGGCGAACAAATTCCTAAAATGATAGGCATTAAATACAGTCTGGCCACCATATTACTCATAGCCATGCCACTTCGCATTTTCTATTTTATCTGTTCCCCATTTATTTGGTTGCTCAACAAAACCTCTAATGTGTTTTTGCGCTTAATGGGCGTAAATAAAATCGACGAGGATTTTCACTCCGAAGAAGAATTACGTCTGATACTCACCGAAAGTGAAGAAGGTGGCGCCATTAAACCCAGCGAAAATGAACTGATTCAGAATGTATTTGATTTTGATGATCGCATCGTAAAACAAATAATGGTGCCCCAAAACCGAATGATAGCGCTGGATGTGGAACAAGGCAAAGATGAAATTACACGCCGCGTAATTGAAGAAGGTTTTTCGCGCCTGCCAATTTATCTTGGCGATATTGATAATGTGATAGGTATTGTGCACACTAAGGACTTACTCAGAGCCTTAATAGATAATAAGTTCCGCACCCTTAAAGACATTATGCGCCCCGTGCATTTTGTGCCCGAGAGCATGAAAATTAACGAGTTGCTGCGCGATTTTCAGAAACACCACATTCAAATGGCCATAGTTACCAACGAGTTTGGGTCTACTGCCGGTTTAATTACCATGGAAGATATCATTGAAGAATTGGTGGGCGAAATTCAGGACGAACACGACGAGGAAAAACCAAACGTTGAGAAAAAAAGCGATACCGAATTTATAGTAAACGCACAGGCCAATATTTCAGATATTAATCAGATTATTCCGGTGGCATTGCCCGAAAACCCGCAATACGAAACAGTTTCGGGTTATATCAATTATATTTTTGGAAGAATACCACCGGTAAACGATAAACGTACAAAAGACGGATACGACATTACCATTTTAAAACGTAACCGCCAGAGTGTGGAATCGGTTCTGTTTAAAATCAGCGAAGAAAAGTGAAAGCCGGTTTAGACGAAAACTACTGGAACAACCGCTACATCAACAACGATTTTGGTTGGGATGTGGGCGAAGTATCAACCCCGCTAAAAGAATACATTGATCAACTGGCTAACCACGAACTTAGGATTTTAATTCCCGGTGCCGGCAATGCCTACGAAGCCGAATACCTCAGCAACAAAGGTTTTAAAAATGTTTTTGTGTGCGATCTGGCTCAGGAGCCTTTAAGCAATTTAAAAAAAAGATGTCCGGCCATTGCCGATTCGCAGTTAATACACGGCAATTTTTTTGATTTAGAACAGTCGTTTGATTTGGTATTGGAGCAAACATTTTTTTGCGCTATTAACCCTACTCTGCGAAAAAGTTATTTCGAAAAAATGCACCGTATTTTAAAACCAGGTGGTAAATTGGTGGGCGTAATGTTTGATGCGCCCATGAATACAGACACACCGCCATTTGGAGGTAGCGCGCAGGAATACGAAACCTATTTTGCCGGACTTTTTACCAAACACACTTATGAAGCCTGCCACAACTCCATTAAGCCACGCGCCGGCCGAGAAATTTTCGTAAATCTGCGGAGAATTTAATTCAGTATCTTTTAAATTAAAACAAAAAGCCCTTCGCTCATCACGAAGGGCTTTAATCATTTTAGAAAAACGCTTTTATTCAATAATTATTTTTTTAACCGCGCTTTGATTGCCTTTGGTAACAGAAACCAAATACATTCCCGGTATCAGCGACTGGGCATTAAACTCCACTACATTGCCATTTTTTTGATTTGGCAAAGCAATCACCCGTCCAAGCAAATCGCTCACGGTAATTTCGGCGTTCTCAAGATCATTGCCCTGTAAAACAAATTTGTTATGTGCCGGATTAGGAAATAAATTTATGCCAACGCCTAATTCGTTTTTATTTAATGCCAGCGGGTTGAAGGTGGTAAAACTGAATTCGAAAAAGCTACCAAAATCGTTTAAAAAAGTTTTCACAATGGCGCCATTCGAATTTTTAATCTGCACGTAACCTGCCCCCTGAGCGGTATTAGCCCACCACTGCAAACCATCGCCACCACCATCGTCCACACGTAATTTTAAGCAACCGTTTAATTCGTACATGTCTGTGTAAACCGTGTTTGGTGTTGAAAAATTACTGGTGCCGGCAATATTACCCAAATCATCCGGTAAAATGTAGGTGGTTT
>JADLED010000125.1 GCA_020846335.1 Bacteroidia bacterium | reverse complement strand
GCACTATGATAAAGGTTTGCGCCACGGCCCTAATATCACGTTTTACGAAAATGGTAAAACCCGTTATAGTGGAATGTATAAAAATGATTTTAAAGACAGTGTTTGGTCTTATTATGACAGCACCGGAAAAATGATTGAAAAACTGGTTTTTAGCAAAGACAAAATGGTGTCGCGCTTGCCATCTAAATAGCAACTAGGCCAAATCGGAAAAATAAGCTTCGGTTTTACGAAAGTAAACAAGGCCAATCACCATAAAAAATGCCGAGGATAATACGCTTACAACGTCGGCCATCACGTGCAGTTCGCAGCCCTGAAATGCAGCTCTGAAAATATCTAAAGGGGCACTCATGGGATTAAAGGCCATAAACCAACTCAGGTAAATGTTTTTTGTTACAAATGGCGGGTAAATAACCGGGGTGATAAACAAAAGCAGTTGAATTAAAAACGGAATGATGTAACGAAAGTCGCGGTACTTAACGTTTAAAGCCGCCAACAAACAACCCGAGCCAAAAGTGGCCATGCAGGCCAAAACCAGAGCCAAAGGAAAATAAAAAACCGCTTCCCAGTTAAAGCCCACGTTGCGGTAAAGCGCGTAGGCAATCAGCACGGCAAAAGCCATCATAAAATCAAAAATACCTACCAATACAGAGGATAAGGGAATAATTAAACGCGGAAAATAAATTTTTTTGATGATGTTGGCATTGCTCACCATGCTGTTTCCGGCATTGTTAAGGCCCGAAGAAAATATGCCCCATATTACGAGACCACTTAATGCAAACACATCGTAAGGCAAAGGCAGTTGTGTGTAGTTTGAAATGGCCTTGCCCAACACGTAAGAGAGAATAAGAGCCATGCTCAGAGGCTGTAACACCGCCCACAAAAACCCCAGCACCGCCTGTTTGTATTTTACCTTCACGTCGCGCAGGGTAAAAAAATAAAACAGCTCGCGGTACTCCCACAATTCCTTAATGCCAAGGCTTAATTTATTCTGGGGTTTTATTTCAAATTCCATAGCCCTAAATTACGCATTAACTATACGTTCTTTACCAAAATCCAGAATTTTGTCTATAAACTCGTATGGCTTGTAATTGTTAATTGCTGCCTGATGAAAGATACAGGTGGCCGGTGTCATTCCCGGCAATGAATTTACTTCAATAAAAATTATTTCGGCCCTGCAATCAGCGTAAACTCTTACAAAAGCATCAATTCTGCAATAACCTGTAACACCCAAAACTTTTGCGGCACCACCCAATGCGGTTTTTACCTGCTCGCTCACTTTTTGTCGGTCGGCGCTTAATTTGGCGTAGCGCGCGGGTGTAATGTTCTGTCCTTGTCCGGCTAAAAATTTTTCTTCCAGACTTAATATTTCCCCATCGGCAAGTGCTTCCGAAGCTTCAAATACCTCGTATTCCAGCTCCCCGTTTTTATTGTAGCGGGTCAACATGCCACCGGTTATTTCCAAAAAGTGACTGGCATCTTTTTTACTGATTAATTCTTCCACCAAAATAACCTGTTTTTGCGGAAACTCTTCTTTGGGTTTAATGTGCAGGGTGGAAGCTGCTACGGCATCAAACTCTTCGGTGCTGCGAAACATAAGGGTGCAAAACGCTTCAAATTCGGCCAGTGTTTTTATTTTCTTCACGGCGCTGCTGCAACCATCGTCCACGGGCTTGGCAATAAAAGGATACTTAATGGTATCTTTAAGTAAGTGCACAAATTTCTCCTTATCGGTTTCCCACTCTTTTTTGCTGATTAAAAGATGTTCGGCCACCAAATAACCATTGGCTTTTAAAATTTCGTTGGTGCGGTATTTATCAATGGTTATCGACGAACTTTCTCTGTTAGAGCCATTGTAGGCCAAACCAATGGCATCCAGTTTTTCCTGAATGGCACCATCTTCACCCGGGCGTCCGTGCAGGGCAATAAATACTTCGTCGGCTTTTTGTTTCAGTGTTGCAAAGTCCAGTTGTGCGGGTACTGAAGTGTGATTGGCCGAAGCATATTTGTGTGTTATCTCAAAACATTCCTGCATGATGGTTTT
The DNA here is from genome assembly GCA_020846335.1 of Bacteroidia bacterium. GTDB lineage: Bacteria > Bacteroidota > Bacteroidia > B-17B0 > Aurantibacillaceae > Aurantibacillus. Next base: position 20,630 of record JADLED010000125.1, on the reverse strand, counting down.
AATAACAGGATGCACTTTAAAATTTTCCACTTTTTCTTTAATGTCGTCAGCATTATCCTTCAGCATTAAGTTGATGGGAATGTGGTACAATTGGTGCTCTACCGAATTGCCGGTTAAAAAAACAGGAAAAGGAATGTATTTTTCTGAAGAAGATAATTTTTCAAACACGTTTCTGCCACTTTCCACCGAAATGTGTCGCTCCGATGAGTAACCACCCAGTATCACCGCCACGCGTGTTTTGTTTGAAAGGGCGTTTTTATCATCATGTATCATGCCATCCAGATTGTTTAGCAGGGCCTGATAGGTTATGTTGCCTTTTGATTGCAGCAGGCGTTTGGCCAGCGAAGTGCGAATGATGAAGGTTAAAAACTGCGATGGATTTAATCCTATTTCGGCAGCCTGATGAAAGAAGAACGACGAGGGCATCATGCCACTGGTGGTGTTGGGGTCGTTCAGAAATATTTTTCCGTCCTTACTCAAAAAGCCGTCAATGCGGGCATACACATCAAAATGCAATTCGTAAAACAAACGTTCGCACTCCTGGCGTATGGCTTGTATTTGTGCATCAGGCAAATCTATGGGCGTTATTTTGCGGGATAGTCCCGGTAAATATTTACTGCGGTAATCAAACAATTCTTTTCCTTTCCGGATTTCTGTTGGTGGCAGCGCAATTGCTTTTCCCTGTTCGTCTTCCAACACAATGCAACTAAACTCCTTGCCTTCAATAAAGCCCTCTACCAGCACAGTGCTTTCGCCATCCACACTTTCGAGCACATAGCCATCGGATTTTAAATTGTCGTTAACAAACCGTATAAATTCATTGGGGTCGTAAAACACAGGTGCGTTTAATTCTTTAGGCAAACTAATAACCAGTGGCATGCCAATTCCTTCGCGGATATCGGCGAGGGTTTTTACATACAGGGTTTTTGCATCGTCGCTAAAACCTTGCCATTCTTTGGCATCCAGCCAACGCGTGAACAAGGCCTTTTCAACGGCGGCCATAAATTCGGTTTCATTGTCCGAATTTAGAATGCTCACGCCAATGCTCGAACCTTGGTTAGCAGGTTTAATCACACAGGGCAGACCAATTTTTTCTTTAACGGTTTTAAAGGCATTACTGGCTTTGCCGTCAATCCAGTCGCGGCGTTTAATGGTTATGTAAGCTGGGCTGTTAAAGCCTTTGTTTACCATCAGTTCTTTTTGAACTGCTTTATCAATACCAATGGCCGATGCCAAAATGCCCGAGCCGCTGTAAGGGATTTGTAAATATTCAAATAAACCTTGTATGCGCCCGTCTTCGCCATAAGGTCCGTGAAGGCATAAAAAAGCAAAATCGATTTTGGATTTTAAATCCTGTACCGAAAGTTTTTTTCCGATTTTGGCAATGAGTTCGTTTTGTTGCGATTCGTTTAGCTTGCCCAGATTTTCGGCGTACAACTGAAAATGCGAACCCGAAGGCAAAAATTCCACCGGAGGGTAAAAATCACGAATAGTGCCTTTGTAAATAAATTCCCAGTTTAACTCCACAAAATTGCCGAAGCTGTCAACAAACACCGGTACCGCTTCAAACAACGATTTGTTGAGGTTGTCGTATACCGTGCGCCCACCCGCAAAGGAGATTTCGCGCTCCTTGCTTTGTCCACCAAAAATAATGCCTATGCGTGTTTTATGAGCCATGTGAAATGTGTTACAAAGTTGATTAAACAATCAAAAGTAAAATAAAGGAGCTTGGTACCGTTGGCCGATTTTGGAAATAATTAACATTGGTGTGTAGAAACAATAAGGAGGCTCTGTTCATTAATTTATAATTTTAAGCCTTCAAATTATGATAGCCAGATTTATTATTATTTTCCTGATTATTACGGCCATTGAATTGTATTTTTTACAGGCAGTAAAAACATTCGCGCAGGATTTTAGTTCAGGCAAAAGAAACGCGTTGTTATACACGGCTTATTCGCTTGCCGCACTTAATTTTTTGTTGGGAATTGTGTCGATGATTTATCCGCCACCTAACTGGAACGCCACTTTCCGCTTCGTGTCAATGGGCCTGGTTATTTTGGCCCTGTGCAAATTATTCGGCATTAGTTTTCTTATTATCGACGACGTTATCCGGCTTTTCCGTTGGATATTTTCTTACTTCAAAACATCGCCTCCCGAAGCAGTGGAAGCGGCCCACAAAATAAGCCGGCTCAAATTCATGAGTCAGTTAGCCATTACTTTCACGGTAATTCCAGCCGTAGGTTTTTTGTACGGCATGGTTAAAGGTGCGTATAAATACAGGGTGCATAATGTAAAAGTGCCATCGCCAAAAATTCCGGAAGCCTTTGACGGGTTTAAAATCGTTCAGATATCCGACATACACACCGGTTCTTTTTTAGAAAACAACCACTTAATTAAGGCATTTGATATAGTATTGCAACAGAAGGCCGACTTGATTTTGTTTACCGGCGATTTGGTGAATAACGAAACCACCGAAACCAAAGGCTACGAAGACGTTTACAAAAAACTGAAAGCACCACACGGGGTTTTTTCCGTGTTGGGCAACCACGATTACGGTGATTACAAACAATGGGATTCTCCTCAGGAAAAAAAGCAAAACCTCGAAAACCTTAAAAAAGTTCATGCCGATTCGGGCTGGCGATTGCTAATGAACGAGCATGTGGCCATTGAAAAGGACGGCCAAAAAATGGCCCTTATTGGCATCGAAAACTGGGGTGCAAAAATGAATTTTCCAAAGTATGGCAGGATGGATTTGGCGCATAAAGGCACCGAAGACTTCCCTTTTAAAATATTAATGAGCCACGATCCAAGCCATTGGGAAAAAGAAGTTCAGACATCCTATCCGGATGTGGATTTGACACTAAGTGGTCACACACATGGCATGCAAATGGGCATCGAAATTCCGGGTCTTAAATGGAGTCCATCGCAATGGGTTTACAAACAATGGGCGGGTCTTTATAAGCAAGGTGAGCAGTTTTTGTACGTAAACCGTGGTCTGGGATTCTTAGGTTATCCCGGTCGCATTGGTATTTGGCCTGAGATTACAGTGATAGAGTTGCAAAGGGTTTAGGTAATTGTCTTATTTTGAATTTGCGATTAACTTTGAATTATAGTTATTGGGAGCACACTATGAATATGAAATTATTATCTCTACACGCGACAATGCAGAGCGTTTAAAACTTGAAATGCCATTTATAAACCTAATTCATCTTAATCAAAGCATTTCTTTTTTCCCACTGACAAAAGAATTTAATGAGAGTTTTTTCAATTGCTTTGATTTTGATAAATTTCCCCTAAAATATCATCGGCCGGAGATTGATTTCACGGAATGTGAAAACTTCTTTTTTATTGTTGACTATTCTAAATTGGATCCCATCATTTATTTTAAGATGAACATTCACGATTATGACTGGAATATTTATGGACATGAGGCAAGTTGGCTGTTTGATGGAAAAACAATTTGTTGCTTTACAACTAATAAAACATACAGTGTCAGAACTGGCGTAACTCAAATTAATCCTTCAATAATATGGTTTGAGAACTTACCCTACAATTTAGGTGCTTCAATTAATATGGCTATTAATAAATCCGGATTATTAAAAGAATCAACTTATTTAAGTTTTTTTGATGAATATAACCTTAAAACAATATTAAGGTCTGAAGATTTTCTTACCCATAGCTTTACAAAAGATAAAAAGGTTTAACATTTAACAAATCTCTTATATTTATTTAATGCAAAGCTTCAAATCCACCATTCTTAAATTTGCTTCAAAGGGCGAAAAATCCGGCTGGACTTATGTGGAAATTCCTTCTGACATCATTGCAAAGCTTAAATTAAAAACCAAAAAAGAATTCAGGATAAAAGGGATGATGGACGATGTGAGGTTTGAACGATTGGCCACATATCCTATTGGTGAAGGAAATTTTATTATTGCAATTAATGCCGATCTCCGTAAAAAGTTGGGCAAAAAAGAGGGCGCTATGGTAATCGTAAAATTTGAGCTGGATAGTTCAGAAGCATTACAATCGCAGGAACTAATGGATTGTTTGGCAGAAGACAAAGAGGCTCTGAAACAATTTTTATCGCAAACAAAATCCATGCAAAATTATTTTCACAATTACATAAACACGGCCAAAACTTCTGCCACCAAAGCAGCCCGCATCGTACACAGCATCAACGCCATGCACAAAAAACAAAATTATGGGGAGATGATCAGGAGCCTGAAGACAGCAAAATAAAAAACCCCAACCAAACGGCTGAGGTTTTTATTAATAGTGAATTTGCTTTCAATTACTGTTTCACCACTTTTTGGTTGGCAATAATTTTGTTATTCTCAATTACCTTTACAAAATAAATACCGTTATCGTAATTCGTTAAATTTACGGAGGCACTTGTAGAAACATCCGTAACACGAATGATTTGCTGACCTACCAGAGAATACACCTCAACAGTAACATTTGTTAAGCCCGGAAGTAAAATTTCAAAACGACCATTGTTTGGATTTGGGAAAACAGTGATACCTACATTTAATCCCACACCATTGTTTGCAATGCCTGCACAAAGATCAACAGTTTGGCTAACCGTATTGGTGCTTGAACAACCGTTGGTGCTTGTACCTACTACTGAGTAAGCTGTTGTTACGGTTGGACTAATAACCACACTGGCACCAGAAGCAGAAGAACTCCACGAATAGCTGGAGGCACCTGAAACTGTTAATGTATTGCTTTCGCCAACACAGATGGTGGAACGGGTGCTCACCACAGTCATAACAGGAAGCGCATAAACTGTAACTGTAGAAACAACAGAATTAGAAGCCAAACAACCATCAACGCTTGTTCCGGTTACCGTGTAAGAAGAGCTGTTAAGTGGCGACACAGTTGTTGAACCACCCGAAACGGTGTAAGTATTAGCACCCGATGGCACTATACTAAAAGTTTGTCCACTACAAATAGAACCACTGTTAACCGACAGAGTAGGCGTTACATTTACCGTAACAGAACTTATTGCAGGATTAACTGCGTTGCAGCCCTGAGCACTTGTGCCATTTACGGTATAAGAACTGCTGCTAAGTGGCGACACAGTAAAGGACCCGCCGGAAATTGTGTAGGTGCTTGCGCCCGAAGGCAAAATTACAAACGATTGACCAGAACAGATAGAACCGCTGTTAACCGATAAAGTAGGGGTGATATTTACAGTTACACTGCTTACAGCGGTGTTTGAAATACAACCTAACGAATTACTTCCGACTACAGAATAAGAAGAGCTTACCAATGGATTTACAGTAGCACTATTGCTGCTATAAGTGTAAGAAGAAGCGCCTGAAGGCAACATGGTGAAAACATTGCCACTACAAATACTTCCACTGTTTACAGTAATAACCGGCGATGTGTAAACAGTAACCGTACTCACAGCCGTGTTGGTTCCAATACAACCCAAAGCACTCGTTCCTGTTACAAAATAAACCGCGTTCGCAATAGGATTAACAACCGCAGAGCCACCTGAAATACTATACGAGAAGGCGCCCGTAGGAACAATGGTAAAAGAATTACCGCTACAAAGTGTACCACTATTTACACCAATTGTAGGAGTTGGATTTACGGTTACGTTTGAAACAACAGTGTTAAATGCAGCACAACCCTGAATGCTTGTGCCTGTAACACTGTAGTTGGAAGTTACAATCGGGGAAACAGTAGCCGAACCGTTCGAATAACTGTAGGTGTTGGCACCTGAAGGACTCATTGTAAAGGTTTGACCAATACAAATTTGACCACTGTTAACCACCAACGTAGGTGTGGTATAAACTGTAACGGTAGAAACCGCAGTGTTAGAGCTTAAACATCCCAAACTGCTGGTGCCTGTTACACTGTAAGATGTTGTAGTAACCGGATTAACAGTTGACGAACCACCCGAATAAGTATAAGTGCTTGCACCCGAAGCAACAATAGAGTAGGTGTTATTTGAACACAAAGTGCCACTGCTTACAGCAATTGTTGGCGAAGCATTAACAGTTACAGAGCTTAATGCACCACTTGAGCTAACACAGCCAACAGAACTGGTTCCTGTTATTAAATAATTGGTATTAACCGCAGGCGAAACTGTAAAGGAAGTGCCGCTTCCACCCGAACTAATGCTATAGGTGGCAGCACCTGATGGAGTAATGGTAAACACCTTCCCTGAACAAATACCACCGCTATTTACGGCAATAGTTGGTAGGGGAGATACAGATACCGTTAAAGGTGTTGGCAAAGAAATGCAACCAACAGAGCTTGTGCCCGTTACCGAATAATTGGTATTACTTGTTGGGGAAACTAAACTACTTCCACTTGAATAGGTGTAAGTAGAAGCGCCGGAAGGAACAATGGTATATGTACCGCCTGTACAAATAGTACCACTAGCCGCACTCACCACCGGAAGCGCAACCACTGTTACTGAACTCACTGCCGAAGTTGCTGCAACGCAACCCACAGCACTAGTGCCGGTAACGGTATAAATATTATTAGATGTTGGCGCCACGGTGTTTGAACCACCAGCATAAGTATAAGTGTTAGCACCTGAAGGAACCATGGTAAACGTTTTACCATTGCAAATGGTGCCACTGTTTACACTAATAATAGGCAAACTGTTAGAAACAACGGAAATGGAATAACCGCTCACACAACCTACTGAATTTGTGGCCATAACTGTGTAACTTGAGGTAGCACTTGGAGTAACTGCCACACTCGATGTAGAAGAAATAACCCCTGAAGCACTTGACCAGGTATAAGTACTAAGCCCACCTGTACTCAAGGTTACAGTACTACCGGCACAAAGAACGGAAGGGGTTGCCACAATACCATTAACCATGTTTCCGTTTACGCCTAAAGTAAAAGAAATAGTTCCTGAAGAGCTATTGACGCCCTGAGTATGTGTAACACTTGTAATGCTGGGATCGGTGTAATTACTGCCACCGCCGCCGCCGGCCCAAACACCGCCGCCGCCGCCATAATAACCACCGCCGCCGCCGCCGCCGCTGTTGCCACTACTGGTGCAACCAGACCCACCATTGCCTAAAGAACCCGCAAAAGCAGTACAATATCCCGACCAAAAACCACCAGTACCTCCGCTAGTTGGAGAGCCACCGCCACCTGGCGCGGTTCCCCCAATTACACTACCTGAAAGGCCGGCCTGACCAGTTGTTCCCCCGCCATGGCCACCACGATCGTAATTGGTAGTGCTGCTGTTATAAGCACCGCCGCCGCCGCCTCCAGCTACCACTAAACGGTTTGCCAAAGCATAAGGAGAAACGCGGATATCAGAAGCACCGCCGCCGCCGCCGCCGGCATAGGAACCGGAGTAAAATGCACCGGCACCACCACCATTAAAGCCACCTGCAGCTGGGCCTGATGTAATACCGGCAGAACCAAGTCCGCCAACATAAAGTTGTAACACTTGCCCTGGAGTTACTGTCATAACACCAGCTACAGCACCGCCGTTACCGCCACTGCTTACAATCGGAAACCCGGAGCCACCTTTAGCACCCTGAACGTTAAATGTTATGGAGTTAACACATGCAGGTACAGTAAAATTTTGAACAGAACCTGTATATGAGAATGAAAGGGCACTTGAGCCTGAAACGAGAGGGCCACTACTGTTACCACCTGGGCCATAACTTAAAATCACTAATCCATTACCGGATTGAAAACCTGCTGTATTAATTTGATTGGTGCCAATATTATAAGAGCCGCCACCGCCGCCGCCTGTGTATGGCGAAGAACCATAGGTGCCGCCACCTGAGTAGCCACCGCCACCGCCACCGTTGCCACCGGTACTCCAGCCACAACCGCCGCCGCCAAAACCACCGCTTGAAGAAGTTCCGAATCCACCAGCGCCACCATTTACAAATGCTCTACCGCCTCCATTAGTGTTGCTTGATGAAGTACCATTGGTATAAAATCCGCCGCCGCCGCCGCCTGAGCCACCAGAACCTGTACCACCATTGCCACCTGAACCGCCGGCAACAACACCACTGGCATTAGCAGTACCTGCTGTTGTTGTGCTGGCGTTCACACCATTTAAGTTACTTCCGCAACTGCCAATGTTACTGCTGGCACCGCCACCGCCGCCGGCAACTACCAAAGGAACAGTTCCTGTGGTTACATAAGAGCCGCCGCCGCCGCCGCCTTCACCAGTAGAGCCACTGTTACCGCCGGCCTGACCAACTAATACAGAAAGTACCTGGCCGGGAGTTACAGTAATTACACCCGTCATTCTGGCGCCACGTCCTCCGTTTGCACCACAAGTCGTAACTGAGCCTCCTCCGGCGCCACGGGCATCAACCGATAGTTGGGTTACTCCCGTTGGTACAGTAAATGATTGAATGGTACCGCTGTAAACAAAAGTTTGTGTGGTTACCTGAGCCCAAATGCCGTTAAGAAAAAATGTGCCTAGGGCAATGAGTGTTAATTTTAGTCGTGTGTGTTTCATGTATTAATCGTGTTTATTTGTTTAAAGTTGTTACTATTCGACGAAAGTATAAAAAATAAGGGATCAAAGAGGCAAAAAAAGTGACGAAGAAAAAGAATCAGATAAAGGGCAAGTTTTATGGGTACTTTCAAATATAAGTAAAAAACTCCTAACTGAAAGGTTAGGAGCATTATTTTTTATAAAACAAGAAATTTTTAGTAGCGGTAAGCGTCCGATTTAAAAGGACCTTCTACTTTTACACCAATGTAATCGGCTTGTTCCTGATTTAGTGTATCTAATTCAACTCCAATTTTAGCTAAATGCAAACGGGCTACTTTTTCGTCAAGAATTTTTGGCAACACGTAAACTTTTTTCTCGTAGGCGGCGGTGTTCGTCCATAATTCCAACTGAGCCAGTGTTTGGTTAGTGAAAGAATTACTCATTACAAAACTTGGATGACCAGTAGCACATCCTAAATTTACCAAACGACCTTCGGCCAAAACAATAATGTCTTTACCATTAATGGTGTATTTATCCACCTGTGGTTTAATGGTGTCTTTGGTTTTTCCGTAGGTTTTGTTTAACCAGGCCATGTCAATTTCAGTATCAAAGTGGCCAATGTTACATACAATTGCACCGTGTTTCATTGATTCAAAATGACGACCAACTACAATGTCTTTATTACCGGTGGTGGTAACAATAATATCGGCAATTTTTACCGCATTGTCCATTTTTTGCACCTGATAGCCATCCATGGCAGCCTGCAAAGCACAAATAGGGTCAATTTCTGTTACAATAACACGAACACCTTGCGACGAAAGTGATTGGGCAGAACCTTTTCCAACATCGCCGTAACCGGCCACAACAGCCACTTTACCGGCCAACATAATATCAGTAGCACGACGAATAGCATCTACCAACGATTCGCGGCAGCCATATTTATTATCAAATTTTGATTTGGTTACAGAGTCGTTTACGTTAATTGCTGGCAACAACAACGTACCTTTAGCCATGCGCTCATATAAACGGTGAACGCCGGTAGTTGTTTCTTCAGATAAACCGCGGATACCGGCAGCCAATTCAGGATACTGGTCAAATACCATGTTGGTTAAATCGCCACCATCATCCAAAATCATATTTAATGGTTTGCGGTCTTCGCCAAACCAAAGGGTTTGTTCAATGCACCAGTCAAATTCTTCGGCAGTCATACCTTTCCAGGCATACACCTGAATTCCGGCAGCAGCAATAGCGGCAGCGGCATGATCCTGCGTGGAGAAAATATTACATGAGCTCCAGGTTACTTCGGCCCCAAGTGCAGTAAGTGTTTCAATTAAAACGGCAGTTTGTATGGTCATGTGTAAACAACCGGCAATTCTTGCTCCTTTTAATGGTTGCGAAGCGCCGTATTCTTTGCGAAGCGACATTAAGCCCGGCATCTCTTCTTCTGCCAGTTTAATTTCTTTGCGACCCCATTCGGCCAATGAGATGTCTTTTACTTTGTAAGCTGTAAATTTTGTTGCGGTTGTAGGCATGTTATATGATTTTATTAATTTTTTAAGGATTACAAAGATAAGTCATAAGTTTGTATTTCTCAACTTAATATTAGTGCTGCAAATTCGACAAATAAACGATGCCATAAAAGTGGGCGTTTTGGCACTCAACGATTTTTCGCAGCAGCAGGGCATTATCAACAAGCGCGAACTGGAGCAAGCGGGTGCTATTTATCTTTTAAGCCAAATGCTTAATACCACTCAGTTTGAAATACACTACACTGCACACCGAAAACCATATTTAAAAAACCGCAGCGAACACATTTCTATTTCGCACTCACACGATAAACTGGCAATTATAATTAATAGTAAAGAAAACACAGGCATCGACATTGAACTTATCCGCGAAAAAATAAAACAAATTGAACATAAGTTTTTAAGTGCTGAAGAAAGACAAATGGCAGGCGCAAACACGAGCACTTTAATCCAATTTTGGGCCGCCAAAGAAACACTTTACAAAGTGTATGGCTTAAAGGAACTGGAATTTATAGAAAATTTGTACATTGAAAGTTTTAACCAACAACAGTTAATTGCTGGCATTAAAGTGAACAACACCAATAAAAAATACCTTCTGGTTAGTGAGTTAATAGATAATTACCAATTGGTATATCCCTTAAATGAAATTTAATTCGTTTATAAAAAAACTTAATAAGCGCAATGGCTCGCAGTTGGCGGTACTTATTGACCCCGATAAGTTTAACCCCGAACTGGTAAAGCTGGCCAATACCTGCAAAGTGAGTTGTTTTTTGGTGGGCGGTTCGGTGCTCGAAAGGGGAAACATTAAGCAAACAGTAAAGGCCATCAAGGCTTTGTCTAAAATTCCGGTAATTCTTTTTCCCGGCGACGAACACCAATTGTGTGCCAATGCCGATGGTGTTTTTTTACCGAGTTTGGTTTCGGGTCGTAATCCAGATTACCTAATTGGTAAACAAGTATTAATGGCGCCACAAATAAAAAAAATGCGTTTGCCTCACCTGTCTATGGCCTATTTGTTGGTTAAAGGCAATCGCGAATCGAGCACACAAAAGGTTACAGACACCCAACCCATGGGGCAAAGCGAAACAAAAAAAATAATTAACACCGCACTCGCCGCTCAAATGCTGGGCTTCCAACTGCTCTATCTCGAAGCCGGAAGCGGTGCCGCCAACAGCGTTGCAGCCAGTTTAATAAGAGCGGTAAAAGAAAACACCACCCTGCCATTGATTGTTGGAGGAGGAATTAGCACCAGAGCTAAAACAATTAGGGTAATCAACGCCGGTGCTAATTTGGTTGTAGTTGGTAACGCCTTTGAAAAAGATGTATATTTATTGCCACAGATTAGTTCCTGCTTTTAAAACGCAAAAAATGCAGGAAAGTATTAACACAAATTATTAGGCATGAAACTGGTAGTTATTACTCCCACCAAAGACGTTGAAGAAGAAACGGTATTGGTAACAAAAATGTTTGAAAGTGGGCTAAGGACCCTGCACCTGCGAAAGCCAAAACATTCTACCAGTCAAATGAAGGAGTACATTGAGTGTATTCCGGTTCATTTTCACAACCGCATTGTCATACATTCGCACCACGACCTTGCCTTAAAATTTAACCTTAAAGGCATTCACCTTGGGCGCATCCATCTTTCAAAAAAATGGAAATACTGGTTCGTAAGACTTCGCCTAAAAATGCGGTTTGCCCACACTTCCAAAAGCCGCTCCTATTCTCGTTTACAACAGGTTTATGGCGCCGAAGAAAGCACATTTGATTATTATCTGGTAGGCACCATGTACAATAGCATGACGGGCGATTTATACAGCGGTTTTTATGATGAAGGCGTGGTGGCTGCCAATAAAAACAGTGGTAAAAATTTAATCGCCCGCGGGGGCACCACCATTGGTAGCATCCAAAAATCGCTGCAATATGGTTTTTATGGCATTGCCTTTAATTCGTATTTGTGGAATTCTGAATCGCCTTTTAATAATTTCCTCAAAATTCTGGAAGAATTTAAACATAAAAACATTGAACTGGAATAATGAGTGGCCCGGCATCTGTTATTATTCTTTTTTGGGCACCACTTTTTATTATTCAGCAATTAAACAACCATTGGGCAATTACACAATTTTTAATTAACAACTGGCCCGATATTCTGGCTTTTATTACCGGTGTACTGGGTGTTTGGCTAACCATTAAGCAAAACATCTGGTGCTGGCCTATGGCTCTTATTTCAGTAGGCATATCCATAGTTGTATTTTACAAACAGCGCCTTTTTGGCGATATGAGTTTACAATGGGTTTATTTTTTTGCAGGAATTTATGGGTGGATTTACTGGAACCAAAACAAAAACAAAACATTTAAGATAACACCTACTCCAAAAAAGTATGTTCCCTGGTTGTTGGTTGCAACGGCAATACAATCGGTTGTATATTATTTTTTGTTGCTTCGTGTCAGAGGCGATCAGGCTTTGCTCGACGCCCTGCTCACCGCTGCCAGCCTAACAGCCACTTACATGATGACTAAAAAATGGCTCGAAAACTGGGCGGTATGGGTATTGATTGATGCTTGCTACATTTTGCTGTATGGTATAAAAAGCATGTGGCTCTTTGCGTTATTATATCTTGTATTTACATTAATGGCCCTGAGTGGTTGGATAAAATGGAGAAAAAGCGTGCATTAAAAATAGCCGTTATTGGAGCCGAAAGTACCGGCAAAACCTGGCTTTGCGAAGAACTGGCAATACATTTTAATACCGTTTGGGTGCCCGAATATGCCCGCGAGTATTTTAACCATTCCGACATTTACAACTACACACTTGCCGACCTGGAAATAATTGCAAAAAAACAAATGGAGATGGAAAACCAATTGTTTTTAGAAGCCACCAATTACCTGTTTTGCGACACAGCCCTTATTACCTTAAAAATTTGGGCCGAACTCGAATTTAAACGGGTGCCCGACATTATTGCCCATAGCATAGAGCAATTGCATTACGACTTTTATTTAATTTGCAATAACGACGTGGATTGGGTGAAGGACGAACAAAGGCAAAATAAATTTAGCCGCGAATTAATTTTTGAAATGAACATTGGCGAGGCCCGGGCATCGGTGGCACCCTTCTATATTGTGGCTGGTAAAGGGCAGGCCCGCTTACAGGCCGCCATAAACGAAATTGAGCGAAGATTTATTAAAAGTTAGTTTCAGATTTTAACACCACCCATATCGCAAATCTTAAAAAACTCGGTTTCGGTAACCTTGCCAACGCTTAAACGCCCGAGGCGCACCAAATCCATGGTTTTAAAAAATGGGTCTTTTTTTAGTGTTGTAAGGCTCACCGGCTTTTTTAAAGCTTTGTAAGGTGCAAAATCCACGGCCAGCCAGGCGGTTTCGTTGGTAGTGGGGTCCTGATAATGCTCTTTAAGCACTTTGGCAATGCCCACAATTTCCTGCCCCTCGTTGCTATGGTACCAAAAGGCCAAATCGCCCTTTTTCATATCGCGGAGGTTGTTGCGGGCGGCGTAGTTGCGCACACCGTCCCAACCGGTTTTTTTGTCTTTTACAAACTGTTCCCAGCTATATTTAAAGGGTTCTGATTTAATTAACCAATAATTCATGGCCTAAAAATAGGGGATATTGGTTATTAAGAACAAACATGGTTAAAAAATTGATGAATTTCTTTAAAATAGCCTAAAAATGAAGTTGTTTTTCCTCAAAAAAGCCCTACATTTGCACCCGAATTCAAAAACAAGACAGCGAATTTTAACAGATGAGCAGTAAAATCAATACTTCCGGCATAAGTCACTTCTTTTTAGCTATATTTTTCACTCTTTTTACGTTTGGCTTATCGGCCGAAAATCCGGAACACGGACACGATACCGTTGCGGTGGCTATGGCTGAGAACCACGGACCTGCTACCGAAAATCAAAATGCTCCGCATAAAAAGGTCAATATGGCCGAAATTGCAATTGAGCACGTATTAGATTCACACTCGTGGCATTTATGGGGAGATGAACACCCGGTTTCAATTTCACTGCCAGTTATCTTAAAAACCAACAAAGGGCTGGTTTATTTTTCATCCGGCGAATTTAAACATGATGTGCATGGAAAAGTAGTAGTGGAAAAAAATGGTGAACGTTTTGTAAATTTTGAAGAGGATATTTATTATGCTTCCGAAATTGCCAACGAACATGGACAATTTTTAGAAACCCATTTAAATGCAAAAGGCAAATCACACCCAATTAACGAAAAACCACTTGATTTTTCTATTACCAAAAACGTTGCTCAACTTTTGTTTTCGGCCTTAATTTTAATTTTACTTTTTACATCAATTGCCAGAGCCTATAAAAAAACAGGAGTAACATCGGCACCAACAGGCAAACAATCATTCATGGAGCCTCTTATTGTTTTTGTGCGGGATGAGATTGCCAAATCAAACATTGGCGGGGGTAAGCACGAAAAATATGTGCCTTATTTATTAACTGTTTTCTTTTTAATCCTCATTAATAATATTTTAGGCCTCATTCCAATCAGTGCCAATTTAACCGGAAACATTGCCTTTACGTTTGTGTTAGCCATCATTACATTTATAGTTACCAGCTTTAGCGCCAACAAACATTATTGGGGACACATATTTATGCCACCTGCACCAAAAGCATTGTACCCAATTTTAATTCCACTTGAGTTTTTAGGCATTTTCACAAAACCATTCGCTTTAATGATTCGTTTGTTTGCAAACATGACAGCAGGTCACATTATTGTAATTAGTTTGGTAGGATTGATATTTACTTTTGAATCATATTTAGTATCGCCAATTGCAGTTGGCTTTGCCTTATTTATTGATGTGTTGGAGTGTTTGGTTGCTTTATTGCAGGCATACATTTTCACCTTGCTAACAGCTCTTTTCATTGGTTCGGCCATGGTCGATCATCATGAAGAATCGCATGAAGGAGAAAAGGCATCGGCACATCACTAAAAAAGATTTTTGATTAACCATAAATAAAAACAAAACAAATGACAGGAAGTATCGCAGCAATCGGTGCAGGTCTGGCAGCCATCGGCGCCGGAATCGGTATCGGACAAATCGGCGGCCACGCAATGGATGCCATCGCACGTCAGCCAGAAGCTCACGCAAAAATTCAAACCACTATGCTTATCGCAGCAGCCCTTGTTGAGGGTGCCGCTTTATTCGGTATTGTGGTTGCTTTGCTTTAATGAGTTAATAATTAAACCCTCTACGGTTGGTAGAGGGTTTAATTTTTTTAATTGGAAAACATAAAAAAATATATAAAATGAATTTGTTTATTTTAGGTTCACTTATCACCCCGGGTATTGGTCTTATTTTTTGGACCGGCGTGGTGTTTCTTTTATTGGTAGGAATACTGGGTAAATTTGCCTGGAAACCAATCCTTAATTCCATTAAAACACGCGAACAAGGAATTGAAGACGCCCTGAAAAGCGCTGAGCGCGCACTTAATGATATGCGCGAGTTGCAATCCAACAACGAAAAAATCATGAACGACGCCCGCGCCGAACGCGATGCCATGTTAAAAGAAGCCCGCGAAACAAAAGACAGCATTGTGGCCGAAGCCAAACAAAAAGCACAAGCTGATGCCGATCGTATTTTGTCTGGCGCCCGCGAACAAATTACTGCCGAAAAAAATGCCGCAGTAGCCGAAATCAAAAATCAGGTGGCCGTTCTTTCAATCGAAATCGCAGAAAAAATTCTGAAAGCAGAACTTTCTAACGACGATAAACAAAAAGCACTGGTTACTAATTTGGTTAAAGACCTAAATTTTAATTAAGATGATTGTTGCCGATAGATACGCCAAATCATTAATGCAAATTGCCCTTGAGACCAATCAACTCAGTGCAGTAAGAGCCGACATGAAAATGGTGGAACAGGTTTGTCACGAAAACAGAGAATTTAATCTGTTTCTCGAAAGTCCTGTTATTAAAACCGACAAAAAACTTAGCGTGATGGATGCCATTTTTAATGGTAAAATCTCGAACACATCGCTTTCGTTTTTAAACCTTATTACCAAAAAGCACCGCGAATCCATTATTAAAAATATTGCTGAAGCTTTTGATGAGCAATACAAACAACATCAAAACATTCACACTGCAATTATTACATCTGCCAACGGACTTGATGCCACTACCAAACAAAAGGTGATGGATTTATTAAAAGACCAGTTAAAAGGCGAAGTGGAATTAATCGAAAAAACAGACGCGTCAACTATTGGTGGTTTTGTTTTAAAGATTGGCGACACGCAGATTAACAAAACGGTTGCCCACCAGTTGAGCAATCTAAAAAAACAATTATTAAACAAAGGATTAAATTAATACCATACAAACCATAAATCATGGCTGAAATAAAACCGGCAGAAGTATCTGCAATTTTAAGACAACAATTAAGCGGCTTTAAAAGCGAAGCTGAATTAGAAGAAGTAGGAACAGTATTACAGGTAGGTGACGGTATTGCCCGCATTTACGGTTTATCAAAAGTACAATCAGGTGAGTTGATTGAATTTGAAAACGGTTTACAGGCAATTGTGCTTAACCTTGAAGAAGATAACGTTGGTGCCGTATTATTGGGTTCCAGCACTGGTATTAAAGAAGGCAGTACCTGCAAACGCACCAAACGCATTGCTTCCATTAACGTGGGCGAAGGCATGTTGGGCCGTGTGGTAGATACTCTTGGTCAACCAATCGACGGCAAAGGCCCTATTCAGGGAAAAACTTACGAAATGCCAATTGAGCGTAAAGCTCCGGGTGTAATTTTCCGTCAACCGGTAACCGAACCACTTCAAACAGGTATTAAAGCGATTGACGCCATGATTCCAATTGGCCGCGGACAACGTGAGTTGGTAATTGGCGACCGTCAGATTGGTAAAACCGCAGTGTGTATTGACACAATCATTAACCAAAAAGAATTTTATGCTGCCGGCAAACCGGTATATTGTATTTATGTAGCTATCGGACAAAAAGCTTCTACCGTTGCCAACGTTGTTCGTGTATTGGAAGAAAACGGAGCAATGGCTTACACCTGTGTGGTTGCCGCTAATGCTGCCGACCCTGCTCCAATGCAATTCTACGCCCCATTCTCAGGCGCTGCTATCGGCGAATTTTTCCGTGATACCGGACGTCCGGCTTTAATTGTATTTGACGACTTGTCAAAACAAGCTGTGGCTTACCGCGAAGTTTCTTTATTACTCCGTCGTCCTCCGGGACGCGAAGCTTACCCTGGTGACGTGTTTTACCTGCACAGCCGTTTGTTAGAGCGTGCCGCTAAAATCAATGCTTCCGACGAGATTGCCAAAAACATGAACGATCTTCCTGAATCATTAAAACCATTGGTAAAAGGTGGTGGTTCATTAACAGCCCTTCCTATTATCGAAACACAAGCGGGCGACGTTTCTGCATACATTCCAACCAACGTAATTTCTATTACTGATGGTCAGATATTTTTGGAGTCTAACTTGTTTAACTCTGGTATCCGCCCTGCTATTAACGTAGGTATCTCTGTATCGCGTGTGGGTGGTAATGCTCAGATTAAGTCGATGAAAAAAGTGGCCGGTACTTTAAAATTAGACCAGGCGCAATACCGCGAGTTAGAAGCCTTCTCTAAATTTGGTTCGGATTTGGACGCTGCTACAAAATCAGTATTGGATAAGGGATCACGCAATACCGAAATTTTGAAACAAGGTCAGTTCTCACCTTTCCGTGTTGAACAACAAATTGCCATTATTTATTTGGGAACCAAAAACATGCTCAGAAGCATTCCGGTAAGTAAAGTAAGCGATTTCGAAAAAGAATTTTTAGACACCATGGAGCGCAAACACAAAGCAACTTTAGACGCTTTAAAGGCCGGTCAATACACCGACGAAATCACAAAAACACTGGAAGATTGCGCAAACGATTTATTAGCGAAGTATAAATAAGAATTATAAATTTTGAGTGTTTAGTTTTTAATAAGTAACTATTAAAAACTTGAAGCTAACCACTAAAAACTAATTTGAATGCCAAGTTTAAAGGAAGTAAGAAATAAAATTGTATCGGTAGGCTCAACCATGCAGATAACAAGCGCCATGAAAATGGTGAGTGCTGCCAAGTTGAAACGTGCTCAGGATGCAATTACCCAGATGCGGCCTTATGCCAACAAACTAAAAGAAATTTTAGAAAATGTGAGTGCCAGTGTGGATGCATCAGAAAACGTGTATGCCCGCGATGGTAAAGTAAAAAATGTACTTATTATGGGTGTTTCTTCAAACCGCGGACTGGCCGGAGCGTTTAACTCCAACGTCATTAAAAAAGTTAATTCACTTATCCAAAACGAATATGCCGATTGTAGCGTAACTGTTGTACCTGTTGGAAAAAAAGTGGAAGACGCTTTCAGAAGAACCAAATATTACATCAGTGGATTAGAGATTCCACATCACAACAACCATTTGTTTGACGGCTTATCTTATGAAAAAGCAGCTCCGGTTATGGAGAAAATTATGGATGCTTTTTTAAACAAGCAATTTGACAAGGTTGTGGTGGTTTATAACCAATTCAGAAATGCTGCCGTTCAAATTCCAACCGACGAGCAATTACTACCGGTTGTAGCTACACCAAGTTCAACCGGCGCTAAAAGTCAGGTTAAGCAAGATTATATTTTTGAACCAAGTCAGGAATTTATTGTGAACGAATTAATTCCCCGTTCAGTAAAAACACAATTTTACAAAGCACTATTAGATTCGTTTGCAAGTGAGCACGGTGCCCGTATGACTGCCATGCACAAGGCCACCGACAATGCAAAGGCCATGCAACGTGATCTTAAAATTATGTATAACAAAGCCCGTCAGGCATCCATCACCAAAGAAATCCTCGAGATTGTTGGCGGTGCAGAGGCACTGAAAGGCTAATTAATAAAGACAATGAAAAAACCTTTTGCACATTCAGCAAAAGGTTTTTTTTTGAACCATCACGCTTACAAACTGCTTTAGCCGTAAACACAAATCCGGCGTAAAAAAAATCACTATGATTATTCTTTTGTTTCTTTTGCTGCACTGGTACCTTTCTCTTTTTGGGCAAACATTTTTTTTGCACCGGTATTCGGCTCACAAAATGTTTACCATGAGCAAGGGCTGGGAAAAATTCTTTTACATCTATTCCTGGGTAAGCCAGGGTTCGTCGTACCTCAACGCCCGCGCCTATGCCATTTTGCACCGCATGCACCATGCCTATAGCGATACCGAAAAAGACCCGCACACGCCACACTTTTTTAAAGATGCTTATCACATGATGCTGCACACACATCAGATTTACAAAGGCGTTAAAACCCGTTCGGTAGTTGTAGAAGATAAGTTCGACCGCAATTTTCCGGAATATCCTGTTATCGACAGAATTGCCGATAGTTGGGCTTCGCGTTTATCATTTGCAGCACTTTACATTGCTTTTTACATTGTGTTTGCCACGCATTGGTGGATGTTTTTGTTACTGCCCATTCACTTTTTAATTGGACCTATTCAGGGAGCCATAGTAAACTGGGCTGGTCATAAATATGGTTACCGTAATTTTGATTGTCCGGACAAATCCAAAAACACGTTGTTTATTGATTTTTTATTAATGGGCGAATTGTTTCAAAACAACCATCATCAGGCGGGTTCAAAAGTTAACTTTGCAGCCAAATGGTGGGAGATTGACCCGGCTTATCCGATAATTTGGTTTTTCGATAAAATTAAAATAATAAGTTTGGTTAGATAGCCCTCCTCATACTTTTAGTTGGTAATTAGACATTAAATTACGTGCAGAAAGGGCAGTACCCGTTTTGTGTTAGAGGTTTAATGTGCGACTAAACAATAGGTGGTGGCTTAATTTTGCCTGACATTAATTCATAAATCTGTTTGCCATATTGCTGATTTATGAGAACGCACCAGCACACTATTTTGAATTGGTTATGCAGAAAATAATGAATTGGGTGGCGTAATTTCTGGTATAAATCAAGCCTTCTTCATCTTAGACTTAAACTTTTTACTAATTTAGTTCAACCTTCCGAAGTAAAATGGAAATGCTAAGCCGTAAATACAAAAATCAATTATTTTTAAGTTTAGCTTTTTTTTTCGTTTTTGGTTTTTCTGTTGTTTCTTTTTCTCAGCAACCAAGCTATATTCAATTTACAAATACGAATGGCTTACCCAGTAATACTGTTTACTATGTAATTCAAGACAGTGAGGGTTACTTTTGGTTTGCAACAGATAAAGGACTTTCGCGTTTTAACGGATACGATTTTAGCACATTTACTACCAATGATGGCACAGGCGACAATGAAATTTTCGACTTGTATGAAGATTCTCAAAAAAGGATTTGGTTGGCCTGTTCTAATGGTAATTTATCGTATTACAAAGATGGTTTGTTTAATAATAAGTTGAATAATAAATTACTGAGTGCAATTAACTCCCGTTACACTGGATTAAAAGTACTAGAGGATAATAAAAGGCAAATTCAATTTGTAACTCAAAAAAGCAATGTTTGTATCACACAAAATGCAGTTATTAAGCAAAATTTTCTAGGGGAAGAGATTGCCTTTTCCACCATGGTAAAAAGCAGCTCCAATGAAGTAATTGCACTTAGCTATAATCGTGACAGTATATTTCTTAATAATTTAACAACCCCAAAAAAAGCAGGTT
>JADLED010000124.1 GCA_020846335.1 Bacteroidia bacterium | reverse complement strand
ATTGATACCTACGACAATGTTGGCAATAACACGGGCCTTTATGGCTTACGTTATTCCGAAATAGACATGAGTCTGGCTGCGGGTCAGGGTTCGGTTACCAGCAAAAACAATGTGTTGTTTATACCCAGTACCCTAAAAATGGCAGCGGTAAAGCATTGCAATGGCACCGATGTGTGGCTGGTGTCGCACGACCGCAATACCGATGTGTTCAGAACATTTTTAATTACTGCCACTGGCATAAGCACCGCCGCAGTAACATCCACCGTTGGCACCATTCATGCCGACTACGAGGGTTACCTTAAATTTTCGCCCGATGGCAATAAGGTAGCCACCAGCATTTGGCCTACCTACAATTTGGAAATGTATGATTTTAACCGTTCCACAGGCATCATTTCCAACCAATTGGTTTTAAAAACCGGAACCGATGCTTTTGGTTGTGAGTTTTCGTCGGATGGTACCAAATTTTATTCCGTTGTAAACTGGAGTCAGATTTTACAATGGGATTTGTGTGCAGGCACAGCCGCCGATATTATGGCCTCACAAACTGCAGTAGGCACATCAAGCGCATTACTTAACGGGATGCAACTCGCACCCAATGGCAAAATTTATGTGGCGCGAACCGGCCAGCAGTATTTGGGCGAAATTCAAAATCCGAATGCGCCTGGCACATTGTGTAATTACTCAGACCTTGGTTTAAGCATCGCTCCGAATCAATGTTACAACGGCCTGCCCAATTTTATGGCGAGCTACCTGGCGGCTCCTGCCCCTACTCTGCTTCCCTTTTCATCGTCTTACACCTGCCAGTCGCTGGCGTTTATCCCGCCTGTTAATTCAGGGTCCCTGTGCAAATCGTTTAGCTCTTACCACTGGGATTTTGGCGATGCAGCTTCAGGAGCAGCGAACACATCCACACTGGCCAATCCCACACATAATTTTTACAGTACCGGCACTTTTACGGTTAAGTTAATTTTGTCAGGAAATTGTAATTCAGACAGTCTCATTCAAACGGTGCAGGTTGCAGGTTGCACCGGCATTAATGAACTAAGTAATCGCTCAATGTTGGTATCGGTATCGCCCAATCCGGCAAGCAATCAACTTCAAATTAATTGCGGTCAGGACAGCGAATTGTTTGTTTATAACGAACTGGGTGCAGTGGTATTTAATCAATCTGTAAAAAAAGGCAACAGTACTTTAAATGTGGCCTGCTTTGCCAATGGCGTTTACTTTTTAAAAGCTGTTTCGGGGCAGGGACAACGAACCGTGAAGTTTGTGAAACTGGATTAATCCATTCATTTTTCAGGCGCGCACTGCCCAGCGCAATTTAGCGGAACTTGCTCTTGAATTAGTGGCACATTCTTCTACCGAGGGACGAATGACTTCTTCCGAAATTTGACTGTAAATGCCTTCTCGAAATAAATTCTGAAACGATTTTTTAACCCGGCGGTCTTCGCCCGAATGAAAGGTGAGTATGGCCACACGTCCACCTGAAGTTAAAGCTGCGGGGAGTTTGTCAAGAAACTTTTCAAGCACAAGAAACTCGTCGTTAATGGCAATGCGTATGGCCTGAAAACAGCGTGGTGCCGAACGTTTTATTTCATCTTTGCGTTTGCTTTCCGAAATAAACTGCAAGGCTTCGCTGATGCATTCTTTTAATTGCATGGTGGTGTTTATTTTACCACCACGTTTTATTTTTGCAACAATGTGCGTGGCTATTTCGGCGGCATAGGGTTCGTCGGAATTGTTTGCCAATACTTCTTCCAGCTCTTCAGCGCTTACTGTTTGTAAATATTGAGCAGCCGATTTACCGGTTTTAGAATTAAGGCGCAAATCCAATGGGCCTTCGTGTTTATAGGAGAAGCCTCTTTCTGGATTATCTATCTGCATGGAGGAAACGCCTAAATCAGCGAGTACAAAATCCAATAACCCCGATTCATAAACCACCTGATCAATGCCGGAGAAATTCATTTTCTTTATCACCAGCACATCTGTGTCATAACCTAATGCCAAAAGACGTTCTTTTGTGCGTTGCAATTCAATGCCATCCACATCGGTGGCAAATAAACGCCCTCCCGGCAAAACACATTTTAGCATTTCCAAACTATGGCCACCATAACCTAAGGTGGCATCCAGGCCGGTTTGCCCCGGAAGAATTTTCAGGCAATCCAGAATTTCCTTTACCATTATGGAACGGTGCGTGCCGGCCGGTGTGCGGCCCTGCTGAATAATCTTTTCGGCATCGGCGGCATATTGTTCCGGCTGCAGCTCTTTGTATTTTTCTTTAAACGCTTTGGGGTGTGTGCCGGTGTAGCGCTTGCGCCTTTCGGGTTTTGGTTGTTGCTCGTCCATAGGTAAAGGTAGGCATTTGAAATTTGGGAAGACTTATTGCTGTTATGACCGCTCGTTTTCTTTCAGATTGTGTAAGCACTAAAACCAGATTATAAAGTTTGAGTATATTAGAGCGGCATTAAAATACACTTATGAAAAAATTAAAAAAAGTGGCCAAATGGTTGGGCCTGGTGATGTTGGTTGTGGCCTTATTGGGTGGAGGTTTTTACATGATTTACCTGCGCCCTTTTATTCAAAAAATGAAAGTGGTGCAAACTATTCAATACGATAAGGATTTAACCATTGTTATTGGCGGAGGCGGCAATTCGGGTATCATCACATCTGATAGTTTGGTAATTGTGGTGGATACCAAAATGGACGAAGCTGCGCAGGAATTATACAATAAGGTTAAAGCCATTGCGGGCAACAAAGCGGTGCTGGTGGTTAACACGCATTTTCACCCCGACCATGTGGGAGGCAATAAACTTTACAGCGGTGCCACCGTGCTGGCCGGAGCCAACTATGGCAAAGAGGGCTGGATAAAAGAGGCCGGTGAGCAATCGTTACCCAACAAATGGCTGAGCGAGCGGCTGGATATTAAAATGGGCGACGACACAGTGAGCATTATTAATTACGGCAAAAACGCGCATACCGAAAGCGATGTTTTTGTGTATTCGCACAAACGCAAATTACTTTTTGGGGGTGATGTAATTTTAAATAAACAATGCCCCATTATAATGGGCAAGGGCCGTGCCAGGGGTTATCTGGAAGCTTTTAACTACCTGCAAACTAACTTCGACATTAAACACGTGGTGCCCGGCCATGGCGAATTTGGTGGCGCGGAGGTAATTGAGGATTACTACACCTATTTTAAAGACATGAAACTTGCGGCGGCTGATGCGTCGCAAAAAGACGCCTTGCTGAACAAATACGCCGGGTGGAACAGCATTCCGTTTGTGATGTCGCCCAAAGCAACCTTGAAAGCATTTGGAAAAGAGGGGGAGTGAGGATGTAGCCGACCTGATCGAGTATCCAAACTTTTGTTGTTGAAGATTTCCTTCGTTGATAATTAAACCCTAACTAATTAAGAATTGGTTGAAGCTCTAAACATTTAAACACACTATGGTAATGGCATCTTTTTTTATTAGCTAGAAGCAGAAGACTGACAAAGCCAAAGCAGGGGCCTTTGCTTCGTCATACTGCGCTTCACCCCACCATAAAGCTAATAATCCTCCCCGAAAATAAATCGAGAAGGATTTTTCTGCTTTATGTTGGAGAATACCGGAGTCGAACCGGTCACCTTCCCAAGGAAACCGGGACGCTCTTGAATCACTTTGTTAAACAAAAAAACCCCAACTTACGTTGAGGCTTTATTTACGTGGAGAATACCGGAGTCGAACCGGTGACCTCTTTCCCGAACGAAACGTTCGGGACATGCAAGCGCTCTAGCCAGCTGAGATGATGAGTTTTTCAATATAAACCCTGCTCTTTTTTTTCTTTATTTCCCGTTCTCGTTTGTGTGATTCCTCACGGGTAACAAACGCTTCTTTATATTTCAACTCCCAATCACTGGCTTTAGATGTATATGTAGAAATACCGTTGTTATGCTCAAACAATCTTTTTTCCAGATTTTCGGTATGACCAATATAATATCGGTTGAGTTTTACTGAATAGATAATGTAGAGATGGTACATGGTTCTTTTGTGTTCAATAACGCAAAAAGCCTTTTCGAATAAACGAAAAGGCTTTTCTGATTTACGTGGAGAATACCGGAGTCGAACCGGTGACCTCTTTCCCGAACGAAACGTTCGGGACATGCAAGCGCTCTAGCCAGCTGAGATGATGAGTT
>JADLED010000123.1 GCA_020846335.1 Bacteroidia bacterium | reverse complement strand
TCCACATATCGGGTGGTATCAACCTGTTTAATGTAGGAAGGATTAACCGGAAGGTCGCTGCTATGATAAGGAATATTGTACATTGTGCGGCGGGTAATTGACTTTTGGGACAAAAAAGCCGATGGATTGCTTAAGGAATAAGGCGTTCCGGTTTTATCCTTAAAGGTAATCCAGTATTTTACCCTGGGTCCGGTTTGTGCCGATAACCATACGGAAAAACTTAAACCAAAAAAAAATGTTGCAAAAAAAATCCTTTTATTCATACCCACTGCTTACATACGTTTGCTTATACACCGTGCCACTTTCTATCCGGTTTAAAACAGGAACGTCTTTAACTACGGTGTTCGAAATTACATCAATCATTTCGCGGTAAACCAAACCTGTGCCCTTGGCGTATTTTTCGTAATACGATTGGTAGGCAATTAATGGGTTGTAAAATTTTTGTTTGACCTTAAGAACATTCTCAAACTTGGTGGAATTGATGGTTTCGGCTTTGTCAATGTAATCATACACATATTCCCATTCGCCAAGGCTGTTGTTGGCATTGCCATTCCAGGTGGCCTTTTCCTGAATTGGAAATGTGAGTTTGGTGTAACGTAAATTTGATTCTACCACCTGCACAGTATTGTTATCGGCGTTCAACATCCATACTTCTTTTATAGTCCAGGGAATGCTGTCGTATGATTTTTTAGGATCGAACTTTTTAATGTATCGCTCCAATCGGAATGCTGTATTACCCTGATTATCAATAAAACTATCGGCAATTTTTTCTTTAATGCGGTACTTATAATAGATGGTGTCTTTTGTTAGTTGAGTGTAAACCGTGCTGTCCACATCGTACACAATATACTTACCAGTAGTGTACGGGTAATAGTCCAATCCTAAAAGTCCGACGTCACCACTTACCTGCTTTTTTCGGCATGAAACGGCCATTGCAAGCGCTACAATAGAAAATATAAAAAGTGTTTTTTTCAATAATTTAAAGGTAATAAAAAGAAGCAAACAGCCTTTAAAAATTTTAAAATTTTACTAAAACTAATGCAAGATTATTTTGCAGTTATAGCTGCCCAAATGATTTTATCAAAAACCGTATTCTTTATAATTGCGGGTAAACTCCCCTTCTTCAAACTTCGGATTTACTTGTAGAAAGTGATAATTGTATTCTTCAAAAAGGCCTTTATCGTCTAACACTTTCAGGCTTATTGGCAAAAAATATAACTGATCGACAAACATTACCACCGAGCGGCAATACCAGTTTGGAATTTTTATAACCTCACCCTTTTTCAAAATATCAAAATAGTCTTTAAATTTTTTGTTTTTTTCCAGAATCATGTATTCGGCAATGTGGTGTTTACGTGCAATGGAAGTAATGTTTTCATTATCACCAATGGTGTAATCCACATAGCCAAAATCTTTATTGTCAATAATAATTTTATAGCAAGGTCTTCCATTAATGCGCTCCAGTCCTCCGTATTTAAACACTTCGTTAAATTTTGCAGGCCCCAGTTTATCCACCGTATTTTGAATAATACTCGCAAAATAATCGTAACCCATTTCGTTTAAGGTATGGTGTTGGTCCTGACGCATGAGATCGCCCATTGGATCGAGATTGAGATTAAAAAACGGGAAGGAGTTTGGTTTAACCAAAGCCTTGCCATTGTTTTTGCCCTGCAACCACAACACTTCAATTCCTTTAATGTATAAATAAATAAGACGTGGGTTGCGACTGAATTTTACGGCACTTTCGTAATAATTCATTCCTTTTTTACCACGCTCGGTAATTTTAAGGTGATATTTAAGACCCTTCACTTCTTTAATTGAGGTAAGGCTTTTAGTTACAATATCATGGCAGGATGGTTCGGGGTTTTGCGCCGAAAGTTTAATGGTAAGTGCCTGTAAGGCAAGTAACAAAAATATTTTCAATCCGCTTTTAAACATAAGGCCGCAAAAATACTATTATCATTTAATTACAAATCATACCAAGCCCATTTTTTAATATTATTTTATAAAATGTTTATTATTCGCCATTTTCATTCTTTATATTTGAAATAGAAGTTTACTTTTGTCGTCCCCGTAAATGAACGTGCAACAAACCATATTATCAGGTATTAAAGAACAGTTGTTTTTTAACGACTATTTGGTATTACCCAATTTTGGAGGTTTTGTTTTAAAAAGCAAACCGGCACATTTTTCGGCATCTGGCGGCATGTTAGTACCAGCGGCTAAAACAGTGGGCTTTAATGCGCAACTAAAACAAAACGACGGCGTAATGGCCATTTGGCTGCAGACTAAACTTAACTGTTCGGCCGCCGAAGCCCTTACTCATTTAACCGAATTTGCAGGCTTTTGCTCAGGCTTACTTAATACCAAAAGGCGCCTGACTCTGGATGGCATCGGTTTTTTTTATCTCGATTTTGAAAACAATGTTTGCTTTGAACCGCAGGCCGATGTTAATTTTATGACTTCGAGCTTTGGTTTAAGTGCCATTAGTTTAAACGAACTGGAACCATTAACGGAAAGAAAAAAAGAAAGAGAACCTGTTTTTGTTGATCGCATTTTGGTTAACGAAACACCAGTTATCGTTGAAAAAAACACAGCTCCTAAAAAAAGGAATTACCGCCGTGTAATTATGCCAGTAGCCATACTTTTCTTATTCCTGTCGTTAATGGGATTATTGGTAAGCAACAGTAAAATTACCGGCAATTTAAAATCGTCGCTTTGGCACAATGGTGCAGTTGCCGCTTTTAACCCCATTGATTATCCTGAATTAAAACTTGTTGAAAATAAAGAAAAAAGCAGTGCTTATGTGGCCGATGCCAATGGTATAGCAGGCATTGAACTGGATGACACTAAAACCCTGGCAGTTAGGGTAATTGAATCCACTCCTTCCAACTTTGCAGCACCAAAAAAATCTCAAACATTACTTAGGTCATCGCTTAAAACAACGGGCAATTTTCAAATTGTGCTGGGCTGCTTTAGCGTGAAGAACAATGCCAACCGGATGGTGAGCAAATTGGCCGGCAAAAATGTGGAAGCCTATATTTCGGATCAAACTCACAAGGGCATGCACGTGGTAAGTTTGGGAAGTTTTGAAACAAAAATGGAAGCGTCCCAAAAATTAGAGAGCATTCAAAACGAATTTCCACACGCCTGGATCAAGCAAATGCCATAAACTTTTTAAGAGGCAATAAATTAAGTTTAAACAAAATTAAGACAACACATGCAAGTGGTTTAAAAGTTGAGTTTAAGCCATCCACAAATGTTTGTTATATTTACCCCCATATAAAACTTCCCATGAAAAAAATCATAAATACACCCAATGCTCCGGCACCAATTGGGCCATATAATCAGGCAGTGATTGTAGGTAACATTATGTTTATCAGTGGTACCATAGCCATGGATTTGCAAAGCAAACAATTGGTTAAAACCACTATTAAAGAAGAAACCAAAATGGTTATGGACTACATTGCTGCCATACTCGAAGCAGGTGGCTGCACCTTTGACAACGTAGTTAAAAGCACCATTTTTTTAAACGATATGAATAATTTTGTTCATGTTAACGAGGTTTATGCATCGTATTTTAAAGGCGATTTTCCTGCCAGAGCCACCATTCAGGCTGCCCGATTACCAAAAGATGCCAATGTTGAAATTAGTATGGAGGCCATACTCTTTTAATACTGTTTTCGTTATCGTTTACCTCCTTTTATGAGGGATTTCCGTTTATTTGCAATGGTTTTACCACTAAAATTTAAGGTGGTAAAACAGGTGTTTGGCTTAAATTTTAATTAACTGGATTAAGTTTTTTAAAATTTGGTTAACATTTTTTGTCGTTTTTTTGGAAATAAAAAAGAGAATACATACCTTTACCTTACACACACTTATAACTAAAAAAATGAACATTTTTATCAGCAACATCAGTTTCAAAGTAAGAGAACAGGCACTTAGCGACTTATTTTCACAGTACGGAGAAGTGACCAGCGTTAGAATCATTAAAGACAAAGAAACCCGCAGAAGTAAGGGTTACGGCTTTGTTGAAATGGCTAATGATTCAGAAGCACAAACAGCAATTAATGCCCTTAATGGCACCGAACATTACGAACGTAATATCGTGGTAGCCGAAGCTAAAGGCAAAAAAGAAGCTTCAGCAGAATAGTCTTCAGTAGCTTTTCTTGAAAGTAATTGACCCGGGATCAAAAGTTCCGGGTTTTCGTGTTTTTATAAATGTTTATTAATTAGTCAATATCTTTGTTTTTAGTCTTGCCATTGTCTTATATCTTTGCACGATTTTAAATTTTAATCTACGCAATGCCCAAAGACAATTCCATTAAATCGGTTTTAATTATAGGTTCAGGTCCAATTATTATCGGTCAGGCCTGTGAGTTCGACTACTCCGGCTCTCAGGCTGCCAAAAGCCTTCGCGAAGAAGGTATTGAGGTAACACTCATTAATTCAAACCCTGCCACCATTATGACCGATAAGGTAACGGCAGACCACATTTACCTGCTTCCGCTAGAGGTAAAATCCATCATTAAAATACTCAACGAACGTAAGATAGATGCCGTGCTTCCTACAATGGGCGGGCAAACCGGACTTAATCTGGCCATGAAATGCGAAGAAATGGGCGTTTGGGCAAAATACGGTGTTAAAATGATTGGTGTGGATGTGGAAGCCATTAAGGTAACCGAAGACCGCGATTTGTTCCGCATCAGAATGAACGAAATTGGTGTGAACATGGCGCCAAGTCGCATCGCCAAATCGTTTTTAGAAGGCAAAAGTGTGGCTCAGGAATTTGGTTTTCCGTTGGTGATTCGTCCTTCGTTTACCCTTGGTGGCAGCGGAGGTTCGGTGGTTTACGATAAGGAAAATTTTGACGCACTTTTAAACCGCGGCCTTCAAACATCACCCATTCACGAAGTATTGATAGATAAAGCCGTGTTGGGCTGGAAAGAATACGAACTGGAACTGCTGCGCGATAAAAACGACAACGTGGCCATTATCTGCTCTATTGAAAATTTTGACCCTATGGGCGTTCACACAGGTGATAGTATTACCGTGGCTCCGGCCATGACCCTGAGTGACAGCACATACCAAAAAATGCGCACCATGGCCATAAAGATGATGCGCAGCATTGGTAACTTTTCGGGTGGTTGCAACGTGCAGTTTGCCGTAAGTAACGACGATAAGGAAGAAATTATAGCCATTGAAATCAATCCCCGCGTGTCTCGTTCCTCGGCATTGGCCAGCAAAGCAACAGGTTATCCCATTGCGCGCATTGCCAGCAAACTGGCCATTGGGTATCAGTTAGACGAGCTCATTAATCAGATTACAAAATCCACTTCGGCCTATTTTGAACCAACGCTGGATTATGTGATTGTGAAAATACCACGTTGGAACTTCGATAAATTTAAAGGTTGCAACCGCGAATTGGGTTTCCAAATGAAATCGGTTGGCGAGGTTATGGCCATTGGCCGCAGCTTTCAGGAGGCCCTGCAAAAAGCCTGTCAGAGTTTAGAAATTAAACGCAACGGTTTAGGTGCCGATGGTAAGGAAATTACCAATCAGGCCGAACTTTTAAATGCACTCGAAAAACCAAGCTGGAACCGGTTGTTTATGATTTACGATGCCATGAAAATGGGCATTTCCATAAAAACCATTCAAAAATTAACACGTATCGACATTTGGTTCCTACAACAAATTGAAGAACTGATTGCCCTTGAGCGCGAAATTGAAAAGCACCGTTTGGCCGATTTACCAAAAGAATTACTTTACGAAGCCAAACAAAAAGGCTATGCCGACCGCCAGATTGCCCACCTGTTGCGTTGTTTGGAGAGTGAGGTTTATAGCAAACGTAAGGATTTTGGCATTAACCGCGTTTACAAATTGGTGGATACCTGTGCCGCTGAGTTTGAAGCAAAAACCCCTTACTACTACTCTACTTTTGAAGATGAAAATGAAAGTGTTAGAAGCGACAAGAAAAAAGTGGTGATTTTGGGTAGCGGCCCCAACCGCATTGGTCAGGGCATTGAGTTTGATTACAGTTGTGTGCACGGTGTTTTGGCAGCCAAAGAAATGGGTTACGAAACCATTATGATTAACTGCAATCCCGAAACCGTGAGTACCGATTTTAGTACAGCCGACAAATTGTATTTTGAACCGGTGTTTTGGGAACACATTTACGACATTATACTGCACGAAAAACCCGAAGGTGTGATTGTGCAGTTGGGTGGACAAACAGCTCTGAAACTGGCTGAAAAGCTGGACAGATATGGCATTAAAATTATTGGTACCGATTTTAAATCCCTGGATTTGGCCGAAGACCGCGGTAGTTTTTCAACCCTGTTAAAAGATAACAACATCCCCTACCCTGAGTTTGGTGTGATTGAAGATGCCGAAGAGGCTATAACACTTTCTAAACGTCTTGGATTTCCATTATTGGTAAGGCCAAGTTATGTGTTGGGCGGACAAAGCATGAAAATTGTGATTAACGAACAGGAACTGGAACAACACGTGGTGAAACTGCTCAACGATTTGCCGGACAATAAAGTGTTGCTCGATCACTTTTTACAGGGTGCCATTGAAGCCGAAGCGGATGCCATTTGCGATGGTAAAGACGTATACATTATCGGCATTATGGAACACATTGAACCAGCCGGTATTCACAGTGGCGATAGTTATGCGGTGCTACCTCCTTTTGATTTGAGTGAAGACGTAATTAATCAGATTGAAAAACACACCAAAACCATTGCACTGGCTTTAAATACCGTTGGTTTACTCAATATTCAGTTTGCGGTTAAAAATGGCGTGGTTTACATTATTGAGGCCAATCCACGTGCCTCGCGCACGGTGCCGTTTATTGCCAAGGCTTACGACGAACCGTATGTGAATTATGCCACCAAGGTTATGTTAGGTGCCAAACTTTCGGATTTTAAATTTGAGCCAAAAGAAAAAGGATACGCCATTAAAATTCCGGTGTTTAGTTATGAGAAATTCCCCGAAATACAAAAGGAACTGGGGCCGGAAATGAAGAGCACCGGCGAGGCCATATATTTTATTGATGATCTGCACGATGAATATTTTCAAAATATTTACAGCGAACGGAATTTGTATTTGAGTAAATAAACTTCTGATGATTATTTATAGCGCAGTCAAAATTTGGTTGCGCTTTTTTTGTCAAAAAAGCGGTCTTTATTTCTCTTCACAATAATTAAGGATTATTACCGCTCCTTAACTTCTGAATTGTTTTGTAATTTATAAATTGGCTGTATGAAAAAAACTGTAAAATTTATTGCATTTCTTATAATGCTTTCGGGCACATTAAGCCTGGCCTTTTGCCAAAGTTTATCAACTCAAAAGTTTAAGGCGGGCGACATTATTTTTATCAGTAGTTCTTCCGGTCAGGGACGTGCCATACAACTGGCCACCAAATCGAAATACACGCACGTGGGTATATTTTTACCAAACGAAAAAGGCGAACTTATGGTTTACCATGCTGTGGAACCGGTTAAAAGAAACACCTTGAAAGAGTTTTTAGAATACAGTGCCGATGGGCAATACGAGGTGTTTCGTTTAAAAGATTCGACTCAGATAAATCCGGAAAACATTCCACTTTTACTCGGCGAGGCCAAAAAAATGATGGGCAAACATTACGACATTTATTTTGGCTGGAGCGACAGCGAAATTTACTGCACTGAATTTGTGTGGAAAATATACAAACGTGCCTTGAACCTGGAGCCCGGTCCGCTTAAACCTTTGGGAAGTTTTGATTTAAGTTCGCCCATTGTAAAAAAGATAATGGCCGACCGCTATGGAAAGGAAATTCCATTAAAGGAAAACATGATTTCGCCCGGCGACATGCACGACTGGGCGGGTTTACAAAGGGTTTATTAATTTATTTTGAGTTTGCCTTTTT